>JBMYWR010000223.1:0-4539 GCA_049607625.1 Colwellia sp. | reverse complement strand
TGTAGATATTGAGCAAGCTAAATTACAAGCCAGTGTGTTGGATTCAATCGCATCTCTAGAAGCAAAGCTTTCTGGTATTAGGCAAAAAATAAAACAAGAAGGTCAGATAAACCGAAAGGTAGAGCTGAACATACAGGCACAAAAAATTAAAAATGAATTATCGCTGCTGAAAAGTGAATTAGAGGTAAATTGCTAAAATGGAAATGAAAGAAAATATAATTTCGTTATTTCAAAAATATGGATTTGAATATAAGAAAGCTGCGTCTAATGGTGACTTCTTAGCATTTACTTTTAAATCTGGATTTTTTCATAATGCTGAAATTGTCTCGCTAAATATTAGTGACAGAGAAAGAATCGAAAAAGAAATGGAGAAAGTCGCTGTAGATCTTGAACAGCTAGGTTTCTCCACTAAAAAAGCGTTTTATAAAGACCTAGAAGAAATTGAGAACACTCTATTTGAAGGTTTTTTTAATGTTAGTGAATGGAAAGAAAAGATTCAAAGTGAGTATCAAGGCCATTGTGAAAGAACGTTAAGTGTTCTACCTAGCGAGGCTGATACCTATTCTTATATCCAAGTTCCTTATTTAAAAAACAATCAGCGAAATAATGATGAAAACATCATAAAAAACATATGTGATAGCCTTCTAGTAGATGGCCCTCAATTAACAATCATTGAAGCACCAGCAGGATTTGGTAAAACATGTACTTCATATGAAATTATAAATTCTCTAGTAAATGATTATGATAAAGCTCCAATTCCATTCTTTACCGAGTTTTCAAGAGATAGACAAGCTAGGGTTTTTGGTCACATTTTTGTAAGAGAAGTCGATAAATCCTTTAGCTCAGTAAACTCTGATGTAGTAATCGAAGAGGTTAAAGAAGGTAGGATTGTTGTTGTTTTAGATGGTTTTGATGAATTGTTGCATGACAATAGTTCGGTTCCCGATGAGCATAACAAATTCGAAAATGCTGAACCAATGCTGGAAACAATTAGCGAGTTACTAACCAAAAACGCCAAAATCATATTAACTTCAAGACGTTCAGCAATATTTGACGGTGAAATGTTTAATGATTGGGTTAATAGGTATGAAGATAAGTTTGCTATTAACCGATTTAAGTTAGATAAACCTGAAATAAAAGATTGGATTCCATCTGAGCGACTGGAAGCATTAAACAACACTGAAGTGGATATAACAAAACTATCAAATCCAGTATTGTTAAGCTTCTTAAGATTTGTAAACGATGATTGTTTTACTGACCTGTGCAACCAACCTTCACTAATAGTAAATCAGTATTTTTCTGCAATGTTAGAAAGGGAAATGGATCGTCAAGAATTACGGATGAATCCACAGCAACAAACTGAGTTATTAAAATTAGTAGCACATCATATGTGTGATAATAATTACACTGCTGATAGCAAAGAAAAAATAATTAGTGTTATTAAAGAAAAAGCGAGCCATCTACTAAATGAAGTTAGAACGCTTTATTCACCAAAAGACAAACCAACCATAGATAAGCTTGCTACAACACTATCAAACCATGCATTTTTTGATCGCAGCAACCAAGGTGAAAATAATATTCAATTCATTAATGAATTTGTTTTCGGTAACTATATTGCTGAAGGTATTGTTAATTCAACAGATGACTGGATAGCCAGCGATGAAAGATTCGTTGAACCTGCAATTTTATCCTATTTAGCAAGAGATACAGAGCAAAGAAACATTCTCTGGAATAAACTGGCGTTAATGTGTGACTTTCTAGAACCATCTTCAAGAATGAGGTTTGAAGCGGCATTAACTGATCATGTGGAAGAAGAAAAATACTCTCATACAGATATAACGTCTATTGTTTTGAAAAATTTAGATATCTTTCAAGTTGGTACCTTAACGGCAAGTATATTTAATGACTGTAGCTTTCATAATGTAAATTTCAATTTGTGTAACTTGAAAGATATTACTTTTTTGAACTGCTCTTTCTGGAACTGTACTTATCAAGTTACGCCTTCAATGACACCTGATGTTAACTTCTATAACTGTCGAGATAACAATAGCTTTATTGATGAAATAGAGGAACGCGAAACTATTGACGAGTCCGAGACTCAGCCTAACGTTGCCTATTATATTTTCTCTAAAATCTGGCCTATTGGTAGCCCGTCAATTGACCGTCTTCACTACTTCACAGGTAACTTATTTAAAACAGATGAATTTAACCGAAAAGAAATAAATAAAGAAATTAAAAGGCTAAAAAGAGAAGAGCTATTACTAGGTGCAAATGATGTTAACTTTATAACAATTAATAAAACGAAAATTGTTGAAATTAAAGCAATATTGGGAAGGGATTAGTAGTGAGAGGGATAAATTCAGAAGGAGTGATGAAGGAAATCACAGCCTCAATATCATCAAAGTTATCAGATGTGGGCATAATGTTTCGTTTATTCTCTAGGGCTAAAAGCCAAGAATCTCTGAAGAAAAAGTTAGATTCAGACCCTGATTACGGTAATGGAAAAAAGCTCCAAGACTTAATTGGTGTAAGAGTTGTTTTATATTTTAACGATGATATTGATACCGTGAGAGAGATCATATCTAGTTCTTTTGATGAAAGATCTAAAGATGTCAGTATTGATGAAAATAGAAATGATGAATTTAAAGCAACTCGATACAACATTGTTTATTCGCTAGATCAAAACTATACCGACAGCCTTAATTTAAAAGATGAAAGTGCAAGAATAGACAATACATTTGAATTGCAAATTCGAACCATATTCTCTGAAGGCTGGCATGAAGTTGAGCATGACCTTAGATATAAATGTAAGCCTGACTGGCAAGGGTTTGACAATGAAAGCAGAAGGTTAAATGGCGTATATGCGACTCTAGAAACCAGTGAATGGACAATGATTAAAATTTTTGATGAGTTAGCTTACAGCCATTACAAAAATAGAGAATGGTCTGCAATGTTTCGCCAAAAGTTTCGTTTAAGGTTTATTGATGAAACCCTTGATGAGAATTTACTAGCAATTTTTGAAGATAAAGAGTTGGTAAAAAGGTTCTTTAGACTAGACCGTTCAAAACTTATTAAAGATATGAGTCGAAAAGGTTTTTACTACCCAATGAAATTACAAAACCTTATATATTTTGCCAACATCCACAAAATTAAAGATGAAAGAGTTACAGCATTAATACCAGCAATGATGCTCGAAGAAATGAGCGATTGATTAATTAAACGCACGGTACGTAACTTTTAATAAAAAATTAAAATTTGGAACTACATTATGACTGAACAATTAAAAAAACTTACACCAGATGACGGTAAAAGCTTAGACCTAGAAGCGCAGAATATTGAACAATTAAAGCAACTATTTCCTGATGTATTCCGTGAAGGTAAAGTTGATTTTGAAGCGTTAAAAGCGGTTTTAGGTGAACATGTTGAAGATAACGAAGAACGATACAACTTCACATGGCATGGAAAGAATAAAGCAAGACAATTAGCGCAAACACCTTCAACAGGTACATTACGCCCTTGCAAAGAAGAAAGTGTTAATTGGGATACCACACAAAACCTTTTCATTGAAGGCGATAATTTAGAAGTGCTGAAATTACTTCAAAAATCATATCATAAGAAAGTGAAAATGATTTACATAGATCCCCCTTATAACACAGGGACTGATTTTGTATATAAAGATAACTTTCAAGACAATATTAATAATTATCTAGAGCTAACTAGTCAAAAAGATAATAGTGGTAAAAAAGTTTCCGCAAATGTTGAGACATCAGGTCGATATCATACGGATTGGTTGAATATGCTTTACCCTCGGTTAAAGTTAGCTAGAAACTTATTAACTGACGATGGCGTTATATTTATTTCTATTGATGATAATGAGGTTTGTAATTTAAGAAAAATATGTGAGGAAATTTTTGGAGAAGATAACTTTATTGCTGAACTATGTTGGGAAAAGAAAAAGAAAGGTACTTTTTTATCTAACAGCCTAACGAATATTAAAGAGTCAATACTAGTTTTTGCAAAAAATATTAACGTATTTAATGGTTTAATTGGTGAAATAAAAACTGATGCTGAGACTTATCCATGTATTAATGCATCTAATAAAAGGGAAATTAGAACAATCCCTAAAGGTATTATAAGCAAGTTCAAGAAATCTGATTACTTTTTACCAAAAGGAAGTGAGATATCAGTTACAACAATGAGTCTTGTTTTACATTCTGACCTAGTTATTAAGAATAACGAACTTGCGGAAGAGTTAGTTATTGAAGGTAATTGGCGTTATACGCAAGAAAAAATGGAAAGGTATGCCAAGGAAAAAAATCTGTATATAACTCAAGATCTGTATTTGAGAAGAATTGTTGAAGATGAAAGAAGAAAAACATTAAAAGATTTATTGCCAAGAGTTGGTACAAATAATGACTTTAAATATGGGCATTTTAATATTAATAACTTGTTTGAAGATGGGTGGGTGTAGTGGTCAACTGATATTGGTCACTTAAATAGAGGTGTTATCATGCACCTTATCAACTTTAGGTGAATCAA
>JBMYWR010000222.1:0-4731 GCA_049607625.1 Colwellia sp. | reverse complement strand
TTCCTAGCTTCTGCGTTAAATTCATTTGCAATAGGCAAGCTATTGACGCATGAATTTGCCTTGAATCAAGAAAAACTATCAAGCTAGAGATGGTTTTATATGTTAAATCAATAAACTACGTAAAATTAAGCTATCTCTTAAACCTAGCTCAGGTTAACTAATAATAACAAGGAATTATTAGGGTGCTATTAATTAATCAATAAGTGAACATAAATACTAGCTGCGTAACCTAACGCGATAACAGGTGTCCATTTCAGATGGCCAAAGAATGTATAATAGCCTCTTGCTTGGCCCATTAAGGCAACACCAGCAGCAGAGCCCACAGAAAGTAAACTACCACCAACACCTGCGGTTAGGGTAACTAATAACCATTGAGCGTGTGACATATCTGGATTCATGGTTAATACCGCGAACATTACCGGGATGTTATCAACGATAGCTGACATAATACCAACTAAGATATTTGCATTCGTTGCGCCCAGTTCACCATACATATACTCAGAAGCCATACCTAAATAGCCAAGGAAGCCTAAACCACCTACTGCTAAAATAACGCCGTAGAAGAAGAATAATGTGTCCCACTCTGCTTTTGCAATTTTATCGAAGATATCAAAATGATCAGTTCTTGTTCTACCTGCAGGAACATCAGAAGTGTTCAGTTTGCCTTGGCCTGTTCTCTTAATGTAGAAGCCAAAGAATTTTAAATAAGCTAAACCTAACATCATGCCAAATACCGGTGGTAGGTGTAAGAAGTTATGAAAAGAAACCGCCGTAATAATTGTTAGAATAAATAAACCGACGATGGTTAAACCACCGGTTTTAATTTTTGTAATCTTACCTGATGTTGACGTTGGGTGACCTTTAGGTAAGAAGAACTGCATGATAAACGCAGGAATAACAAAGTTAACAACTGCAGGAACAAATAAAGCGAAGAATTCAGTGAACTGAACAATACCTTTTTGCCATACCATTAAGGTTGTAATATCACCAAATGGACTAAATGCGCCACCAGCATTTGCACCAACAACAATATTCACACAACTCATAGCAATAAACTTAGGCTCATCTTTACCCACAGCTAATACTACCGCACACATGATCAATGCTGTTGTTAAGTTATCAGCAATAGGTGAGATAAAAAAAGCTAGGATACCTGTTGTCCAAAACAGCACCTTGTAGCTATAGCCTCTTCGAATTAAAACGTCACGAAGCGCATCAAATACACCGCGCTCTAACAAAGCATTGATATAAGTCATTGCCACTAAGAGGAAGAAAAATAATTCAGTGTACTCTAAGAAGTTATGACGAATAGCGACTTCTGCTGCGTGAGGCATGCCGTTCGAACCATAATATGCAGCAATTAAAATCCAAATAAGACCAGCAGCAAGTAGAACGGGTTTTGATTTTCTTAAATGTAACTGTTCTTCTAGAATGACTAGCGAGTATGCCACAACAAAAATAGCAATCGCAGTGTAGCCAATCCAATGATTGGTTAAATTGATAGGATCTTGGACTGAACCAGAAGCTAATGCCGTGCCTGAAAAGGCAAGACAAATGAAAGTAAGTAGTATCGTAAAAATAGAAAATTTCATGATTAAAGTACACTCAATTTTTTAGGTGACATATTCTAACAAAAGATTAGCCCACGCGCACGTTAATCACCAATTTCATTACATTAATTCTATAATAAATGAGGGTTATGTGATTAAGCATATTAATTATCTTATGTAATTAAAAGGTTACATATTCTGCTGTTTTATAATCCACCAATTTCTCCCTAAAATTGACCATGGATGATTTGAATAGTATTAATTTGACAGCGCAGAAATTTTCTAAATTTTAAACAATAATAAGAAGCCAGCATGTCAAATCAAGAAAATACAACGAAAACATTAAGCATTGAAACTCAAGCTATTCATGCTGGTAGAATTAATGATGAGCAATTTGGCTCACTTGCAACACCAATTTATCAAACTTCAACATTCATTTTTGAAAATGCTGAACAAGGAGCCAGTCGCTTTGCTGGTGAAGAGCAAGGTTATGTTTATGGCCGTTTAGGTAACCCAACCATTACACAATTAGAACAACGTGTAGCTAGCATGGAAAATATGGAAGCTGGTGCTGCCACAGCTACAGGTATGGCGGCTGTTTCAGCTGCATTGTTAACAAATTTAAAGGCGGGTGACCACCTTATAGCGTCTAAAGCTGTGTATGGCTGTTCATTTGCTCTGATGTCACACATGCTTACCAAGTTTGGTATTGAGGTGAGTTTTGTCGATATGACTTTCCCTGAAAATATTCAAAAGGAAATAAAGGCGAATACAAAAGTCGTGTTTTTAGAAACCCCTATTAACCCTAATCTTGTGGTTTTAGATTTAGAGCGTATTAGCCATATTTGCAAAAAACACAATTTATTATCAATTGTAGATAACACATTCTTGACCCCTATTCTTCAGCAACCAGCTAAATTTGGCATCGATATTGTTGTGCATAGCGCAACCAAATTCCTTAATGGTCATGGTGATGTCGTTGCAGGTATTTTATGTGCTAGCCATGAGATGATAGAAAAAGTTAAATTAACAGTGCTTAAAGATATTGGTGGCACCATGAGCCCGCATGATGCATGGCTTATTTTAAGAGGCATAAAGACACTTCCGTTACGCATGGAGCGCCATTGTGAAAATGCATTAGCGATAGCCCGGTATTTAGAAAGCCACGAAAAAGTTGAACATGTTTATTATCCTGGATTAAAAAGCCATGCTGGGTATAAGTTTCTTGGCAAGCAAATGTCTGCAGCTGGTGGGGTTATTGCTTTTGAAATAAAAGGGGGGGTTAAAGAGGCACAAGCTTTTATTAATCGTATGTCACTCTTCTCTATTGCGGTAAGCTTAGGGGATGCTGAGTCATTAATTCAGCATCCCGCTTCAATGACTCATTCTCCTTACACAAAAGAAGAGAGAGAAATGGCGGGTATTAGCGATAATCTGATCAGGCTATCAATAGGCCTTGAAAATGTTAAAGATCTTATAGCTGACTTAGAACAAGCTTTATATTTAGCCGAGTAGTTTAAATGTTTTAAAGCCAAGCAATATCATATTAATTAGCGCGTTAACCAGCATTGTTAATACCTTACTGCCAAGTCGTTAATTTGTATATTCCCAGTTAGCTCATGGCTCATTGCAATAGCAGTGTACTCTGTGAGTTTAGATACCTTTACCTTGTAGTTACTTATGTGATGACTACTTAAATGCTCGCCATTTGGGTGATAAAAATTCTTCGTGTAAACCAAAGTAAATTCATCCCCTAATTTTACACCATTAGCTTTCCCTAAATTCAAAACAACTTCTTTATTTGTCACGTTAAGCACTCTCGCTTCGCTTTTTTCGCACATAACTTCACTTTCTAAATCGTTTTTTACAGAGGCAAGTACACCCGATACCATCATGCCATATTCACTTTGCCAGAAAGTGGTGCTGTTTACGTCAATGACTTCTCGTTTACCAAAAGCCCATAGTGCATCATCGCTATAATTTTTTTGCCATAGCAATTCTCCATTTACCCCATTATATAAATAATATGTGGCATTAAATGTTCTTTGATGTAAAGGACCTTGCCAAACTTGCCAACTATTCTCTCTGTCATGATGAAGCGATAAATCATGAATTTCGCTATATAGTACATATTGACTATGACTAATATCACTGAGCGTCATGGTAAGTTCTTTTATTTCATCTGCTTTGGCACTACTATTTAATCGCGAAAACTGGGTAGTGTTTTTATGAATAACACGGCTTTCGATATGTTCTTTTTGATCTAGTAACTTGGTTTGAAGCTGGGTAGTTAATGCGCCATCAAGCTGATAAATTTCACCAATATGTGCTTGTTCTCGGTTGACGATGTAGCTTTTGGTTAATAACATACTTTTTTTAAGATCTTGTTTGTAGCAAGCCCTATTTTTACTTAATACATCAGCCCTTACCATGACAATTACCATATCGTCTTGGTAAATCTCATCTAAAATTTCAACAGAATTAACACTTCCGCTTGCCCTTACACTAAATTGGTCTTGCATAAGTAAGCCATTCGATACTTGCTGAGTTGTTGAAATATTAGCTCCAGCGACAAGCAGCGCTTTTTTTAGCGCATTTTCTATCGCCATCTCTCTGGCTAACTCTTTAGATATGCTAACCGTTTGAGCACTTCCCTCTACGGTATACCATTTGGCTAAAGCAACGCGTGGAGGCCAAGCTAATAGCAATACTATCGTTATTAATAGGTACCAAATTCGCATTTTATCTCTCACTAAAACATGACCGCTATATGGTTTACATCGTTTTTCCTGTCACTGCTCACTTCTCATTGCTGAACAAAAAGTCTATTTTAGCGTGACTAAATAGCAATCGTTATTAAATAATTACATCAGCCTAAACAAGCATATTTTATGCCTGCTTTTTTAGTGTTTCTATTTCTGAGTTATATTTATTTTAGGGATAACAAAATGAAAATGGCTTGAAATATGCTTACAAAGATCACACATGTAGAGAGAAAATTTTTATCCAATATTTATTAAGCTGTCAGTACACATCTATATAGTGAAAAAATTAACGAATAAATAAAGAATATGTAATACCAATTGAATTAAATATGTGATCTACTTTATACGTAGAGAGAATTGCCAAATACAAGGCATTTTTTTAAGTAACTAGTTGTTCAGGACAATAAGCTCCTGCA
>JBMYWR010000221.1:0-4734 GCA_049607625.1 Colwellia sp. | reverse complement strand
TAAAGAAAAGACGTTGAGGGTATGGATGATCTTTGTAATGGAGCTTGTTTTTAAAGAAGTTGGTTGAGAAGTATTAGTTTAAAGATAAAGATGTGAAAAAATAAATAGTAAATTCAATTTTTCGCATCTTTATCTATATCTCATTAAATAACTGTGCTAACGGTTCTAGAGCAAATATCATTTAATTTGTTTAGTGTACCGTTTTCTAAGTGATAAACTTGTTCGGCCATATTGATCGTTTCTTGACGATGGGCGATCATAATTCGTGTCATAGGTAAATGTTGGATTTGTTCGATGATCTTTGCTTCATTGTCTTTATCTAAGTGACTGGTTGCTTCATCCATAAATAAGACACAAGGTGACTGGTACAATGCACGAGCCAATAGCAACCGTTGTACTTGTCCGCCCGATAAGTTTGAACCCATATCGCCAATGAGTGAGTTATAACTCATAGTCATCTTGGTGATGTCGTCATGAATAGCCGCTAAATGAGCGCATTGTTCTATCTTTAAATAATTGGGTTGTGGGTCAAAAAAGCTGATGTTATCTGCGATTGAACCTGCTAATAAAGTATCATCCTGCATTACGGCTGTTATTTGTTTTCTATAGTTTTTTAAACCAAGTTGCGTAATGTCTTTGCCATCAAGTAACACCTTACCAGAAGTTGGTTGTAATAAACCTAGCATGATTTTCATTAACGTGGTTTTACCAGCGCCTGATGCGCCTGTTATTGCAATAGAGTCACCAGCATTAAGCGTTAAATTAACATTGTTTAGAATAGGTGCTTGTTCTTCACTGTAACTAAAACTGATATTCTCTAATGTAAGCTGACCTTTAAACTGGTTTTCATCTGATGAGTTTTTACTTGCTAAATACACGACTTCACCTTCTCGGTTAGCTTCCTGTTCAGTGAGAGCAATATCTGAAATACGATCAAGATGGAGCCGCATCATTTTAAATTGGATAATCTGTTCAATTAAGTTGGCATAACGCTCGGTAAGTTGTCCTTTATAGGCGATAAAAGCGAGAACCATACCAACCGTTAAGTTATTTGCCATTACCATAAGCGCAGCAAAATAAATTACCAACACATTTTCTAAACCAAATAGCAATTTATTAAAGGAATCGAAGCTGATATTTAATCGACCTAAGCGAATTTCACTATTAATGACTTCCGCATAGCGATTTTGCCAAATCCCTTGGCGCTGTGATTCATTACCAAACAGCTTAATGGTTTGCATGCCACGAATGTTTTCTAAAAAGTTGGACTGTTCTTTGGCTGATGTTTGGATCATTTCCTCGGTGGCTTGGTGCAGCGGGCGATATAACGCTAAACGCACTAAGGTATATAAGGCTATTGCACCAAGTACCACTGCGGTAAGTTTTAATGAATAAAGTGCCATCATCACTAGTACAGTAATGGCCATCACACCATCTACGAGCGTTTCAATAAAACCTGAAGTAATACGCTCTCGAATTTGCGCCAATGAGCCAAAGCGAGAAACAATATCGCCCACGTGACGAGACTCAAAATAATTCATCGGCAATCGTAGCAAGTGCCTGAGCAAGTTCACACCCATTTGCATATTTAAAAGGCTTGAAAGCCTAAGTATTAACCAACTTCGAACCGCATTCGTTACAACTGAAATAACAGCTATTAGGGCAAAGCCAATTGCTAATACCGTAAGCAATGGCTTATCAAAGCTAATCAGCACTTCATCCACCACCCACTGCATATAATAAGGGGTCATTAAGGCAAATAGTTGTAGCACTAAAGATAAGCCGATAAGTTTTACTAACCCTGATTTTAAGCCCGACATAGAAGACCACAATTGAGTTAACTTCATTTGGGCCTTCTCTTCTTTTACCTCAAACTTACTTGTTGGCGTAAGCTCTAAACAAATGCCAGTAAAGTGTTTGCTAAACTCTTCTGCTGTTAACGTGCGTTTACCAATAGCAGGGTCATTGATTGAATATTTAGCACTATTCCTTTTGCCTGAAACTTTGGTTAGCACCACAAAATGGTTCATGTCCCAATGCAGAATACAAGGTGTTTGCAGTTTGTTTACTTCATCAATAGGACATTGTAAAGCTCGACTCGCTAACCCTAAATTATCCGCTAACTCGATAAGTTGTTGAAGATCTGTTCCTTTTAAATTAGCTGAATAGCGCTTTCGCATTGCGGGCATGTCTAATTGATGACCATAATAGCTTGCGATCATAGCGATTGAGGCTAATCCACATTCTGCGATTTCAGACTGAAGAATCAGGGGGATTACTTTCACAGTAGAAAACTCAAGATTAGCTTTGTTAAGCATATGATTAATTCTTATAAACTCTAAGAGGAAGATAACGACTGTTAATTTGTTTATAGTACATGCTGTAGATTAAAGATAAAATTAAAAAGCAACAACCTAATATAGGCAAACTTAATCTAAAAAATAATAATGCCCCCCCTCCCAAAATCACAGATAAAAAAATCGAAAAAGAAAACCATTTTTCAACCCTTGAATTACAATTTGAGCAATAAGCTTCTTCTTTTTGTTGAAGGTCTTCAATGCTTATAGATAACTTCTTACAAGATGGACAAATTCTATTCATAACTCTTTTAAGTAAAATTTAATTTGTAAAAAAATAATTAATGATAAAAGTACTAATTTAATCCATATAGGAAAACTATTATTAGCAGCCAAGCATGACAAAGAAAATAATCGTACACTTGTGTAAATATATGCTTTTTTATTCATAACTTTTGAGGAGGCTATTAAAATAGCCTCCATTACCTATTTTTGGGCGCTAAAGTACTCAGCAGCTCCGTAAACAGCGGTTATCGTTCCAATTCTAGAAACAGCCCAACTTCCGAAACTTCTTGCCATAAAGTGACCAGCAGCAGATGCAGCTAAACCGATTAAAGGAATAGCACCGCCATTTACTTCTTTAATTTCATTTTCGTTTAATTCACGCATAATGTTATACTCCAAATGTCCGACTTGTTTATTTAATAAAACTGTCGGGTGACTAATTTACTCAATATCTCATGATAATGAGCTGTTAATTAGGCTGGCTTTAGTTTGCCTCGCTAAAGTTGACTAGAGTCAGCCTTTCTTATTTTCTAACAAGGTTTTTAGCTTTTCCATGCCAGAAAAATTCTTTTATGTCCCTAACCCTGCTCAGGAAAATAACTTAAGGCTATTAGCTTACTCGCCCTTTTAAGCTGTAAATTGGTTCTAGCAACCACTCAATCAAAGTCCGCTGCTCTAACATAATATCCGCTTCGAATAACATGCCGCTTTTTAGCTCAAATGCTTGACCGTAGGCTTGCACTTGTTGTTTAGTTAACTTTGCACGTAAGCGGTAAACTGGCTCTTGAAGTGCTATTGGCAGTTGCACTTCATTTGGCGCAATAAGTGCACGGTCTATTCGGGTTATTTCACTTTCAATAAAACCAAAGCGTTGATAGGGGAAGGCATCAAAACGTAAGCGTGATGTTTGACCTTTGGCGATAAAGCCAGCACTACGAGTTGGTAACAGTAGCTCTGCGACTAATTCAGAGCCTTTCGGTAAAATATGCAGAAGTGGTTTGGATTGTGCTTTTGAAGGCGATAATGTTTCACCTTCAACTACTTGAATGCCTGTAACTGTGCCCGCATGACTAGCTGTTACCGTATAGCTATGGCTATTTTTTACTTGTGCTAATCGGTTTTCGATGTCAGCTTTTTCACGCAATAAGCTATTAATACGCAATGTATATAGCTGAGGCAAATTTGCTTGTTCAAAGGCTGTTTGAGTAATTTGGTTATTTTGTTGAAGTAGTAAGCGAGCAATATTTTGTTTTTCTTGTTTTGCTTCTAACAATGCTTGTTGCTTGTTTTCTTTTTCAAACTTTGATATAAAACCGCTGCTATTTAACTGTTCAATATCGCGTTGTTGTGCTAATAGTAATTCAAGCTTTTCGTTGGAAAGAGTTAATTGGCTTTCTAGTGCTAATTTTTCATTCTTTAATGCGGTCTCTTGGTTTTCTAAATTTTGATTTTCTTTTACTTGAATGCTTTGATATTGGCTTACTTCTTCATCAAGCAATGTTAATTGTGATATTAGTTGCTGTTGTAATTTGCTACTTAAGCTTAATCCATCAGCACTATTCTGATGGCTGATCATAATCGCTAGGGCTTGACCTTTTTCAACTATATCACCTTCTTTAACCAATAAGTCTTCTATCGTACCACCTTGATTAGCAAAACTTTTAATAACGCCTTTATTTGGCATTAAAAAGCCACGAACTGTTTCTTTGCGAGAATATTCGGCAGTAAATAAGAAAGTAACAATTGCAATGGCAATAGAAGCTAATATAAAAACTGTTAGTTTGATAGATAATGGTTGAGCTAAGGTGATTGTACCTGTTAAACGCTCTTCTTGGTGGGAAACTGCTTCCTTTCTAAATAACGACATACAACTAGAGCCTATTTAATCCTTTAAATATCTATTAGAGAAAACAATAGTCCAATTAAAACCACATCGTCAAGTATCCATTTTTATAAATATTAAAAGCTATGTTGGTATCAACAGTTTTTGAGTCATAAAGAAGCTGTATTCATAACTGAATTCCAAACGCTACAATTTAAAATCAGTATACGTCTACCTACAGTTCATGAAAACATAGCTTTTTTTCTTTATTACTTGAATCGCATCAAGCCGTAATTGATCTAATTGTTTTCTTATTTCTGCACCAGTAAA
>JBMYWR010000220.1:0-4764 GCA_049607625.1 Colwellia sp. | reverse complement strand
GGTTGAGTCTAGGTCGATTTTTGCATCGTTGAATTTATCGATAATGCGTTTACGTTGCCATTCAATCACTTCTGGCATGAAGCCTTCTACTGTTTTGGCTTGCTCTGAAATCGCATCTAGGCGATGGGCTATCATCGCTTTGAGGTTTTCACCTTCGCTCGCTCTTGCTGATATAAAATCTTTTAAGGCGATATCAAAACCCGCTAAAATTTCAGCTTGAATTGCGCTCATATCTGCTTCAGGCGCTTCCATTACACCTGGCCAACGCATTATTTCTACTGCATTTACTTGGCTATTAAGGGTTTGTTCGTTAATCCAGCTTGCATGTTGAATTAACTCCGATGCGAGTTCTTTATTTAACGTTAAAGCTGTTTTATTTGCAGCGTTGGCGTTAAAGCGAAGGTTACATTCTACTTTTCCGCGGTTAAGCTGTTTACGAAAGCGTTCACGTAGAACAGGCTCGATACTTCTAAATTGCTCGGGTAAGCGAAAATAAGTTTCTAAGAAACGCTGGTTTACAGAGCGTATCTCCCATACAGCACTTCCCCAGTCTCCTTTCATTTCGAAACGAGAAAATGCGGTCATGCTGTAGATGTTGTCGTCACCTTTTTTGCTGGTGTTGTTTGAGCTTTTTTTTACAGTCTGGGTCATTTGTTTATACCTAATATGTTAAACGAATGACGTAATTATGCCTTGTTATGCTCCGTCTGCCAACGCTCTTTAATATGCTCTGCTACCCTAAAGGCATTGGCGTAAATTGTAAAAGTATAAGGTACGCTACCACCCGTCGGCATAAACGAGCCATCGGTAACATAAAGGTTATCTACTTCATGTGCTTGGCAGTCTTTATTCAACACAGAGGTTTTAGGGTCGTTACCAAAACGACAGCCACCAGCCATTAGGTTAGTAGCGGGATAACTACTTACCGATGAGCCAACATTTTTAGCACCTAAAGCTTCCATTAATTTCTCTGCCTTTTCAGCTAAGTAAGTACCCACTTCTAAATCATGGCTATGGGCGCCAATACGTACTTTAGCAACAGGGTCACCCCATTTATCGGTAACTTCTGGGTCTAACGCTACGAAACAGTCATCTGTTGGTAACCAGTCGTTAAAGACTTCAAACCGTAATGTTTTATAAGTGGTAAATTCTTCTTTCAAGCTTTGCTTTAACGCTTCTCCCCACAACAGCTTGTCGTTACCGTTTTCATCTACTCCCCATTGTGTTCCGCCTGAACGCGCTATCGGGTTTTGGTGAAATAGAAAATCAATCGTGCCGCCTTTGGCTTTGCCATCTTTATTGGTTCCTGTAAATTTGGTGTCATTAATTTGATACCAATCTTGTAGTGCTCTGTTAATAAAAGGCCCTACTTGTTTTAATTCGCTGGCTTGTTTGTCGGAAAGTTGATCAAAGAAAAAGTCGCCACTGCCTGTTCCGCCAGCACTAAAAAGTAGGTTTTTACCAACCTGACCACTATTATTTGCTAAACCGTTGGGAAATTTTTCACCTTTTGAGGCCAGTAAAAGCCTTGAGGTTTCTACTGCTTGGCATGCCACGACATATATTTTTGCCTTAGCAACCTGCTTTTTTCCTACTCGGTTGTAATAGTGAATACCGCTTATTTCACCTTGGCTGTCGGTGGCAATATGAAACACTTTGGCATTTGGGGTAATGGTTAAATTGCCCGTTGCTACGGCATGGTTTAACAGCGCTGCACGCCCACTTCCTTTCGCCCCTGATGAACATCCATAACTACTACAATAGCCAGAATATTCACAGCTTCTTCTACCCATCGCCGGTTGCGATAAAATAGCGCGTGGCACAGGAATAGCGTGATAACCGATTTTTTCTGCAGCTTTATCTATCCATGAAGCCACGGGTAATTCTGCAATAGGCGGATAAGGAAAGGCTGTCGATCTTGGTTCTTGATGAGGATGCTCCACAACACGACCTGATACCCCCACTTCACGCTCTACTTGGGCATAAAATGGCTCGAGTTCATCATAAGTAATGGGCCAATCTGCCACATTAGCCCCTTTTATTTCACCAAAGGTACTTTTTAAACGGAAATCAACGGGTTTAAGACGATGGAAATAACCGCTCATGAAATTTGACGAGCCACCAACTACGCTACCATTCCACCAACTCCAGCCTGAATCACTGGTTTTTTCACCTTCCCAGTAACTGTTACCTTGATGATCTTCATACTCTTCTTCAATAACATGCTGTTCATCACTCAGCTTAGGGTTATAAGCATCGTGAAGGCTAATAGCCAACTCATCTTTATAAAAGTCTTTTTCGGTGAGCCAAGGCCCTTTTTCAAGCACTAAAACTTTCGCGCCAGCTTTTGCTAAGGTATAAGCAACCGGAGATGCGCCAGCACCACTGCCAACTATACAAATATCGTAACTCATGCTTTTCTCATTCCCTTTTTAAGCCTTATTTTGCTGTTAATACCCACTAAGTTTTCTGAGGAAAAATGCGCGATAACTTCTGCGCTTTGCTGTGTTTCTTCACTTTCCACTGTATCTTTTGGCATTGCTTGGCTTCGCCTTGGCAATTCAAAATATCGTTGTCCTTTTTTAGGTAAAGGGAAGCCTCCTTGATGATCTAACCACTGCCAACCTATGCCATTTGGGTTACCGCCATAGGCATCAGGTGAAAGCATGGCTTCAAGTAAATAATTCAGTAAGGTATTGATCCAGTTTTCTCCGGCTTTTGAACGGCTAATTTTACGCAAAACCTGTTCTTTTTGATCAAAGTCTAAATCTGGAAATTCTTTTTTTTGTTCAGACTTAGAAAAGCCATTCAACCAGCCTACACCTTTAAAAATAAAGGCTTTTTCATCTTCTGGCGTTGGTTGAACTGTAATAATTTGATAGAGGTAATTCAGTGCATTTATCTCTTTCGCACTAGGGCCTGTTTTAGAGGCAGGAAGTAAATGATTCAGCGTTGAATTTAAAGTGCGCCAAGGGTCTTGTTTTACTTTTTCTTGTAAGACTTGTTCTATTTCTTTCTGCTGAGCTAACGATATGGGTGACATGGCTAACGCACCTATGGCAGTTGCACCACCTGCAGACTTGAGAGCCCCCTTTAAAATGGTTCGCCTACTATAATTTTTCATCATACCTTGCTTACTCTTTTTATTGTTAGGCCTTAAGTTATATAAGTCTCCTTTTATCTCGACTTAAATGCTAACCTTTGTTTTCCATTAATTTGGTATTAGACGGTTGCCACTTATTTAAAAAGTCTAACCATTGCTTTACTGAATATTCGCTTCCTTCAATTAACTCTGCAGTATCTTTAGAAAGTAGCATTTTACCTTTTGCTGTTGAAACATACATGTGAGGGTAGCCTAATACAGGTGGCAGAGATTTCATGAACGCTTCATTTTCGTTGCTATCGCTTACATTGATTTTTAGCAGCACAAATTTGCTGTGTAGCGCATCAAATACCTTGGGGTTCTTTTCTAAAAAAGTATCCATTTTATGACACCAAGTACACCAGTTACCGCCTATTTCAATCAACACATTTCTGTTTGTTGTATCTGCAAGTTTTATGGCTGCAACGGCGTCTTTAAATGGGTCGCTAGTATCGTCGTATACTCTGCTATATAAAGGTAAATCTATAGCTTTTGTTGGGTTTGAAAAAGAAGAGTTGTGAGCTGATATAGCGCTTGGCTTAGATGCTTCTTGAACAGCATAAGCAGATACACTAATTAACGTAAGGGCTAATAGTAAGGGGAATTGCCAGAATGTTGATTTCATATTGAGTGTGTCTCACCATTTTTATTATTTATAACACGGTTTAATATATCTAACATTAAAGTATTAATTTGAAGAAACAATCTTTCAAAAAATTAGCATATCAATATGTGAAGCTTTATAATAGGGTCTGCTGAACTTTCATTTTAATCTCTGCTATAGGCTAGCTTCTAAGCTAGCAAATAAAAAAGAGTGCCAAGTGCAACAGCGTTATGAACTGAAAGGTCAACAGACCCTAATACTAATTCATCATATTTAGGAAATATCTATGCGTCCAAGCGGCAGAACACTGGGGCAAATTCGCCCTATTACAATTACACGTCAATTCACAACTCATGCTGAAGGCTCTGTTTTAATTGAATTTGGCGATACAAAAGTTATTTGTACTGCTACCGTTGAAGAAGGCGTTCCACGCTTTTTAAAAGGTCAAGGTAAAGGCTGGGTTACTGCAGAGTACGGTATGTTACCTCGTTCAACTCATACTAGAATGAGAAGAGAAGCGGCAAGTGGTAAGCAAAGTGGCCGTACTTTAGAAATTTCTCGCTTAATCGCTAGAGCACTTCGTGCAGCGGTAGACTTAAAAGCACTTGGCGAAAATACGATTTCTGTTGATTGTGATGTAATTCAAGCAGACGGCGGAACAAGAACCGCTTCAATTACCGGAGCTTGTGTTGCATTAGTTGATGCGCTTACTTATATGCGTACCAAAGGCATTTTAAAAACTAACCCACTTAAGCACATGATTGCGGCTGTTTCGGTTGGTATTTATAAAGGTGAACCTGTTTCAGATTTAGATTACGCAGAAGATTCATGTGCAGAAACAGACATGAATGTTGTCATGACAGATACTGGCATGCTTATCGAAGTTCAAGGTACAGCTGAAGAAGAACCATTTAGCTTTGATGAAATGCAATCTATGCTACAACTTGCTAAAGACAGCATTACTGAATTATTCGAAATACAAAAAACCGCATTGAATTAATAACGCTATTTGCGTGAT
>JBMYWR010000219.1:0-4805 GCA_049607625.1 Colwellia sp. | reverse complement strand
TTGAGCAATTAATATTTATCACTAATACTCTTTTTATTAAGAACTATGAATTCAGAGCATCATAAACAAAGAGCAAAAATTTTAGAGCGAGTGTTATCAACTCGCTTTACAGGCTATAAGAGTAGGTTTAGGTGTATGTATAGGCGTAGGTATAGGTGTAGATGAAAAACTTTTCAAAAACACGATGAGAATAGCGAAATACTGAGCGTATTAGGAAGGAGCGATGGTCAATAGAGCAAAAAGAAGTCTCGTTTAAAGCCGAGATTTACAAACCTAATGAGACGGCATAGGGAACTTGTACCGCTTTAATCCTGTGCATATTCGATTAAGATTTGCTCACACCATGAAGCTAAGCGTTCATCTGTTAATTGATATTGATTATCTTCGTCTAAAGCTAAGCCAACAAAATGTGTTCCATCTTCTGTTAACCCTTTCGAAGCGTTAAAGTCATAGCCCTCGTTTGGCCAATAACCAATGAGTTTAGCGCCTTTAACAATAACTTCATCATGAAGCATGCCTAATGCATCTTGAAACCAGTCGGTGTAGCCGATTTGATCACCCATACCATATAAGGCAACCGTTTTATTGGTTAAATCAAGGGTGGAAATATCGGCCCAGATAGACTCCCAATCCTCTTGAATTTCACCGTAGTCCCAAGTAGAAATCCCAAATATAAGAAAATCATATTCAAGACACTCATCTAGTGAACAGTCTTTAATATTATGTAATGTAACCAGCGGTAGGCTATCTTCTGTCGTGTCACTTGTTGTAGAGTCGACACCTAATATCTCTTGAATTTTTTCAGCAACTATTTCGGTGTAACAAGTTGTTGAGCCATAAAATAAACCGATTTTCATAAATCACCTATGAAGATATAAAACAAAAACTACCAAATATCTTACTTAGTGGTTAATTTCTCAAGATCATCCCGCCACAAAGTAAACTCCGATATTTTAACAGAAAGTAAAATTTTATTCTGTTTTTACTTTCCAGGATAAAATAAAGTTGTTACTGCTTGTATTTCAACATCCACTAAAATACTATTCAAGACCTTAATTGCTCTTTCTAAGAGCGCTGTTACACTTTAACTACACTTATTCACATAGAGTTTTAATCATGAAAAAAACCTTTGCTACTTTCTCCCTTATTGCTTCTGTCGCATTAAGTTTCGTTACATTTAACGCAATTTCTGATGCTAGTTCAGTAGAAAAAAACTTACGAAATGCGAGTAATGGTCGTTTCGCCGATGCTCCTATTGAAGTACTTGGTGAACTTCCCCTAAAAGGTTTTTATGAAGTAATGATTGGTGGCCAATATCTCGTGGTTGATGAATCTGGAAGTTATGCTTTTTTAGGTGGCATTATTGACTTAACTACGATGGAAAATATTGCCGAAACGAGAAGAAATAAAGCTAAAGCTATAGCAGCTCAAACGGCCATAAAAAAACTACCTGAAGATATATTCGTGACTTATTCACCAAAAGGTGAAGTAAAAGGCACTGTTTATGTTTATTCAGATCCAAACTGTGGCTACTGCAAAAAGGTACATAAAGAGGTTAATCAGTACTTAGCTGCAGGCATTGAATTGAAATACATTCCTTACCCTATCTTTGGTGCTAAGTCTGTTGAACAAACGAGACAAATGATGTGTGCTGATAACCCAGAAGTGGCAATGACAGAGTTAATGAGCGGCACAGATAAAGGAAATTATAAACAATCTAACTATCCTAACGTTTGTTCAAAACTTGTCGACATGGGCAGTGAGTCTGGACGAGGTTTAGGTATCACAGGTACACCTTATATCTACTTAAGTACAGGCAAAGTGATTGCCGGTTATCAAGAAGCAGAAGCTATTATTCAAACCCTTAAAAAAGGCTAATCAAGCTTTATGCTAAAACAAATAATTAGGCGAGAGTTCGTTAATGACAATTACTTACCGTCAAATTTACACCCGGTTATTAAACAAGTTTATGCAACGCGTGGGGTAGTAGATGATAAAGAACTTTCGCTTAATGTTGCCAACTTAAAAGCGGTAGGCTCCGATGATACAAAGGATGCTCTAAAGGGGTTACCTGAGGCTTGTAAAATTATTCATCAAGCCTTAATCAACAATACGGCGATTATGATCGTTGGAGATTTTGATTGTGATGGTGCAACAAGCACCGCTTTGATGATTGAAGGCCTAAATTTAATGGGGAGTCAAAATCATGACTTTATCGTCCCTAATCGTTTTAAGTATGGTTACGGTTTAACTCCTGAAATTGTTGAAGTCGCGTTTAATAAGGGCGCGAAATTACTTATAACAGTTGATAATGGCATAAGCTGTATAGCTGGTGTCGAAAAAGCTAAGTCGCTTGGCATGCAAGTGATTATTACAGATCATCATTTACCCTCAAATAAAACGCCAATAGCAGATGCGATAGTAAACCCAAACCAGCATGGCTGCCCATTCCCAAGTAAATCTATTGCGGGTGTTGGGGTCGCTTTTTATCTCATGCTTGCTCTTCGAAAATATCTTAGAGAAGAGAATTACTATCAAGACCAACAATTAAACGAACCAAATATTGCACAATTGCTAGACCTTGTAGCTTTAGGCACTGTTGCCGATGTGGTGTCTCTAGATGGTAATAATCGCATTTTAGTTGAACAAGGCCTGAAGCGCATTCGCGCCGGTAAAACTCGACCAGGTATACAGGCGCTTATAGAGGTTGCCAACCGTAACCAGCAACAACTTGTTGCTAGCGATTTTGGCTTCGCACTAGGTCCGAGAATTAATGCTGCAGGTCGATTAGATGATATGTCGTTCGGCATAAATTGCCTTCTAGCGCCTGATTTATCCTCAGCTCGCATAATGGCCAAAGAATTAGATGATTTAAACAAAACACGTCGTGAAATATCACAAGGGATGCAGGTAGAAGCCGAAACAGTGTTATCGAAACTACACTTTAATGAGAAAGATATTCCCAATGCAATCGCATTATATCAACAAGACTGGCACCAAGGGGTTATTGGTATTGTTGCAGGTAGAATAAAAGAAAACTTCCATCGTCCTTGCATAGTCTTTGCTGATGGCAGCTTAGACAATGATGAAAGCTTAGATAATGATTCTATTAGCTTAAAAGATAGTGATACGGAACAAGAGATCAAGGGCTCTGCTCGTTCTATTCCAGGCTTGCACATAAGAGACTTATTAGAGCATATAGACAGCCAAAACCCTGGGTTAATCCATAAGTTTGGTGGTCATGCTATGGCTGCGGGGTTATCCATTAGTAAAAAAGATTTTGAAAAGTTTCAAAAGTGCTTTAATGACACCGCAGGAAAATGGCTTAAAGAGGAACAGTTACAACAACTTATTCTTTCAGACGGCTCTTTATCAGCAAAGGATATGAACCTTAGTTTTGCTGAAGAGATTCGTTTAGCGGGCCCTTGGGGGCAAAATTTTCCTGAGCCTATATTTGATGATAAATTCGAACTAGTTCAACAGCGCATTGTAGGCGAAAAGCATTTAAAAGTAGTCCTTGCTTTTCAAGGTATGCACTTCGATGGAATTGCGTTTAATATTGACGTGAATAAATGGCCTAACAGTTCAGCCAAGCACGCTCATGTTGCCTTTAAACTTGATATAAATGAATTTAGAGGGAAGCGAACTGTGCAATTAATGATTGAAGAAATACAAGCGGTTAACTAGTGGAGTTTAAAAGCCAGCTTTCACGTCTCTAGCTACAAGATTAATTGTTGGGAGGACCATAGGATAAAACAGGAACAGTCCTCCGACTGCTACTTCCCTGTTTTATTGTTCCTATTGTAGCTCCCTGCCACATAACTTCTTTCCTGAAGCTCCTTCAAAGAGCACCCTGCTCCGTTTCGTTTGTCAGTGATGTAAATGTCGCTAACGGGGCTAATTATTCTACAATGACACATTTAAATCAAATACTATCTATCTGTTTAATAAGATAAATCCTACTAAGTTATATCATTTAGCTATATATAGTATTTCTGCTTGTAACAAGATGTATTTTACTAACTCTTTAGACAAAAAACATCGCGGCTAAAGCACGCTCCTGCAAAAGTGATTTTTTTCGGTGATTTTTGTTGCCCTTCTCCCTAAATGTCTAGTGTCTCATCCGCTCTCATCCTGTTCATCTGCGGGCAAAACAAGCTGTTCACTGACCTTACCCAAAGCGCTTTGAGTTAGCGCAATCTGAGTAATTCGCATGAGATAGGTAGTGTCTGATTTGTTGAGACGAAGAGATCGCGGCTAAAGCACGCTCCTACAAAAGTGATTGCTCCGGTTTTTGTAAGCCTGTAGGTGAGCCTACGACGGTTTAATCAAGAGGGTCTTTGATTTTTGCCCTTCCCCAAACCGTTCTAGTTTCTCATCCGCTTTTATCCTGTTCATCTGCGGATAAAACAGGCTAGTGTCGACTTTCTAATTTAGAAATCTAAATTATTTTCAAATAAATGTTATTATTTATTTGCTATTTAATTCAGCCTGAACAATACTTGAAATGTTAGGAATAACAACTGAGTAGGATACTCTTTTAAGGGAGCTTCAGGATCGAAGTTATGTGGCAGGATGTCGCAATAGGAGGTTAACAGAACAGGGAAGTAGCAGCCAGTTTGGTTGCTCCTGTTTTACCTATTTTTCAATAGTTCTTCTTTTGTTCTAATTCTAATTTTTTCTTAAATTTCATTCTTCCATTCTTAAAAAGTCATATTTATAGCAATTAGTAATTAATGGACTTGGTATCAGTATTAGTATTAGTATTAGTATTAGTATTAGTATTAGTATTAGTATTAGTATTA
>JBMYWR010000218.1:0-4852 GCA_049607625.1 Colwellia sp. | reverse complement strand
CATAAAGACTGAAAAAGCAGCCCATAAGGCATGATTACCTGATGAACTTGGGAGCATCTTGTCAAATAGAAACCATACAGGAAAAAAACAAGCAAAGGTTGAAATAATCATACTATTTCGCATAACTTTTGCTTTCATTAAGCCGATATAAACACCATCAAATAAATAACACCAACATGAAATAATAGGTAATAAGATAAGCCATGGTAAGTATATTTTGGCTGTCATAACGACGTTATCTATACTAGAAATGAGCCTTAGTAACCCTTCTCCTGCAACAAAGAATAATATGACATAACACATCGAAAATATAACGCTCCAAAACAACGCAATATTTACAACTTTATGCAGTTCGACGTTATTCTTCTCACCTGCCGATTTACCCACCATCGCTTCTGTTGCATTGGCAATGCCATCTAAACCAAATGAAATTAATAACAAGAAATTCATTAAAATAGCATTGGCTGCAATGATCTCATCACCTAATCTTGCGCCCTGAAATGTGATAAAAATAAAACAAATTTCTAAGCATAATGTTCTAATTAAAATGTCTCGGTTAAGCTTAAAGTATCCTAATAAACTATGCTTCTCTAACAAGCTCCTTGCAAAGTTTTTACCATGGTTAAGTAGCTTGCTAAGCGCCTTTTTATAATGATAAAAAACAGTTAACAAGCCTAAAGTAAGACCACTGTATTCTGCGATTAGCGTTGCCAATGCGACACCTTGAACCTGCCAATTGAAAACAAATACAAACAGTAAATCTAACAAGACATTAATCAAGTTAGTAGCAATTAAAATCCACATCACTTTTTTAGCTTGATGGTTACCAATTAGCCAGCCTAAAACAACTAAATTTGCAAGCGCTGCAGGTAACCCCCAAATTCGAATTTCACTATATTGTCTCGCATAAAACTGCACGTTTTCTGAGCCACCTGCTAAACTAAGTGCAGTGTTTATAAAAGGTGCTTGTAGCAGAATAAAAAACAATCCTATGCTAAACGCAACCACTATACCGCGGCAAAGCACGAGTAAATTTTCTTCAATATTTTTTTTGCCTAACGCTTGAGCACTAAGGCCTGTGGTAGACATACGTAAAAAGCCACAAAGCCAGACAATTGAGGTAATGATCATCGCGCCAACTGTACTCCCACCTAAATAATAGGCGTGAGACAAATGACCAATTACAGCCGTATCAACTAAGCCAAGCAATGGAACGGTAATATTTGACAAAATCATGGGTAACGCCAGCCAAAATAATTGCTTATGCAAAGCTGCGTTTGATATAAAGAATTGGTTTGTTCTAGTCATAAGAAAGATCAATAGGCCCTAATATATTTTGATTTAAGTCATTATTTTTATTAAACTAATTTTATCAAATTAATTTTTAACAACGATTTTCTATTTAAGAAAGGTAGGCAACATGATTCACCTATGCACATGGTTTAACAAACATAATAAGTTCGCTATTGTTCCTATTATGCTAAGTAGCATTTTATTATGTTTATCTACAAGTGCATATGCCGCTGTTATTCTACAGTATCATCACGTCAGTAGCACTACCCCAAAGAGCACTAGTATTACGCCAGCCCAGTTTGAATTGCATTTGAAATATTTAAAAGAGAATAATTTCAAGGTTGTGTCATTGTCTGTATTAGTTGACGCGATAAAAAAACAAACACCAATGGAAGATAAAACGGTTGCTATTACATTTGACGATGCCTACATTGACGTTCTAACCCAAGCTAAACCATTACTCGATAAATATAACTACCCCTATACCATGTTTGCCAACGCGAATATCATTGATAAGAATGAAGGTAAAAAACACTCGCAATATCTCTCTTGGGCTCAACTTAAAGCAATGGGTGATGACGGAATGCTCATCGCTAACCATGGCTTTGAACATGACTCAATGATAAGAATACCAAACGGTTTAACCAAAAAAGAATGGCTAGATAAACGAGCTGAACAACTGCTTAAATCGGAACAAATTATTAAAGAGAAAACAGGGCAAAACTGGCGTTATTTTGCTTACCCTTATGGAGAGTACGATGAAGATGTACAGGCATGGGTAAAAGAGAATAATTTCATCGCTTTCTCTCAGCAGTCTGGGGCTATTGGCTTAACTACTGACTTATCGATTATCCCTCGCTTCCCTGCCTCAATGCCTTACGATAAGATTCCAAGTTTACGAGATAAATTAAACTCATTGGCGTTTGATATCACTTTGGAAGGTGAAAATGCACAAACAATTTTTGAATATAAAGAAGCACAAAGTATTACTTTTAACGTAGCAACCGATGACTTTTATAAATCACAATTAAATTGCTACATATCCGGACTCGGTAAACAAAAAATAAAGTGGCTTGATGATAATAACTTTTCAATAGAGTTTTCCGGGCCTTTGCCTTCTGGTCGTGTACGCTGTAATTGTACTGCCGCTAGCATTAGCAAGTCTGGACGTTATTATTGGTACTCTAAACCTTGGTTTGTATTAAAACCAGGTGGTGCTTGGTACCATTTATAGAAGTCGGCTTTATAGTAGTTCTATTAATACCATCCGCATTAAGTATGCTCTCATGTTTTATGAGGACATAATACTAAGTCCATTAAGTACAGCTGAGCAATAACTTAATTAAATTAGTATGCGTACTTCTACAGATATAAAAAAACCGTAACACCTAAAAAGCATTACGGTTTTATTCAAATAATTAAATTCGTACTAATACCAATTTTATATACAATTGGTATTAGTTAGCTGCATCTAATCTTTTACGTAATTTTTTACCCCACTCAATAAATAACTCTTGAGCACTTTGCGCACGGGCCATTTCAGTGTTTGGCTGGTAGTCTTCACCGATAGCAACAGTTCCTTCAAAAATATGAATTAAGCTTTTTGTTTTACCGTCACGTAATTGTACTGACATATGAAATTCGCCCGAACCTTTTGTTTTAGCTTCTACATCTTCTTGTAAGGCATACGGCATAAAGCTGATAATTTCTACATCAACAATAAGCACCCCTTTACCATCTTTTTCAACAAGTTTATAACGACCATTATTCTCTGTTAAACCAGCCGATACCGCTTGCTTAAAGCGCTCTTTTAAATGTGTGCGATTACCTTCTTGAATGTCCCAATGAAAGCTTTCTTTTTCGATCCATGGGGGAGAAATAATTTTGGTATGTGATAAATCTAACTCTTGGATATGTACTTTGTTATAGCCACCTAAAGAAAGTACAGGACTCGCAAAATTTCTATCTACAGTAAGCACATCAGCCATTACAGACTGACCTGTTAAACATAGAGAAAGAGCGCCTGTAGCGATTATAGTAAGTATTGTTTTTTTCATTCTGATTCCTTTTATATAACATAAACATGATATAGATAAATAATCTTTCTAACTTAAAGCTTACTCCCTTCTTTATTTAAAAGCAAAAAGCCCGTTAATCTTTCGATTAACGGGCTTCTCTAAATGTGGCGGTGAGATAGAACATCGAACTCTTAAAAAAGGTGCTACGCTACAAACCCTCAGGGTTTGCAAACATATAAAAATTTAATACTAGAAAGCAAAAAACCCGTTAATCTTTCGATTAACGGGCTTCTCTAAATGTGGCGGTGAGATAGAGATTTGAACTCTAGAAGGGCTACAAACCCTTGCCGGTTTTCAAGACCGGTGCTTTCGACCACTCAGCCATCTCACCATATGTCAAAGCAATTGCTTGCTTGAAGACGGTGCGAATATTAATGGCTAGCACGTCGCTTGTAAAGTACTTATTCGGTAATTTTTGTTATTTGTATAAAAAAATGGCTGTTTTATTTAAAATGATCATTTATTAGACTCAAAACTGAGCAATTTACTTTATGAACATAAAAAAAGGCTACTGTCTTTCAACAATAGCCTTGTTATTTATCATCAAGTTCTCTTGATTTTAAATATTAGAAATAGCTATGAAGCTAAATTGTATGCGTCAGATTGTGGGACAACAAACTTTTCATGCATTTTCGCTGATAAAACACCTTTACGCTTTGCCAGAGCGACTTCTAGTTTTTTAGCGACTTTTGCTATTGCTGCATAAAGTTTTTTATCTGTTGCATTTACAGAAATATTCACTCCTTCGTAATTCGTGACTACCTCAACCTTTTGCTGGTGAGGTTCAACAGTAATAGTAGAGCTAAGCGCCTGAAGACTCGGATAATGTTTTGCTACTTTCGAAAACTTATTCTCCACTGATTGCTTAATTCCTTCAGTAATTTCAACATGATGACCGGAAATGTTTATTTTCATAGTGTACCCTCTGTTGTTGATTTCATCTCTTATACTCCTCCTAAAATTCATAAAAGACAATAGTAATTTCAGACTAATTTGAAAAAAAATGTAACCAAGCCACCTGCTTTGATTTGGATCATTAAAATTAAGATTAAGTTTACAACTAGCTCATTTATAAAAACGCTTACTTATATATTGCTTATTAAGTTGATGAATTAACCGATTACGACTACGTTTAAGGAACATTAAAAGTTCACGACTTGTGATATTAGGATTCGATAAAAAATGAGTAACGCTCCACTTGATAAAACAATACAGCTTGAAGCCATTGTTGATGCCATTAATAAAGTACAAGCAGTCATTGAATTTGAATTAGACGGCACAATTATTACAGCCAATGATAATTTCTTAGCTGCAGTAGGTTATTCTCTTGACGAAATTAAAGGTCAACATCATCGAATGTTTGCCGAACCCCACTATGCTAATAGTCAAGAATATCAAAATTTTTGGAAAAAATTGAATGATGGTAAATTTGATAGCGGTGAATATAAACGCTTTGGCAAAGGTGGTAAAGAAATATGGAT
>JBMYWR010000217.1:0-4866 GCA_049607625.1 Colwellia sp. | reverse complement strand
GTACCACTTTTAGTAACGGCATTAACCACACCACCCGTTGAACGACCAAACTCAGCTGAGTAACCACCGGTTTTAACTTCAAAAGATTTGTACATTTCAAATGGTAATTCTGAACCACCTAAACCATTACGGAAGTTAGTCGTGTTAATACCATTTACATAATAAGTGTTTTCACCAACTGATGAACCACCGAAAGAAGCAAAGTTACCAAAATCACTATCACCTTTGATAGTACCTGGAGCTAGCATTGCAACTGACGTTACATCACGAGAAATTGGTACCTTATTTAAATATTCAACATCAACAATTAATTGTGATTCACTTGAAGCAACATCAATAGCAGAGATTGCTGCACCTGTTACGGTAATACGCTCAACATCGCCTGCTTCTAACGTCAAGTTAACAGTAGTAGAACCAGCAGGACCAACTCTTAAAGAGTCTTGCTGTAAAACTGTAAAACCATCCTTTTTAGCTTCTAAAGAGTAATTACCTGATGGTAATAAAGGAAAACGGTAGTTACCTTGTGAATCAGATTGAACTGAACGAGTTAAACCTGTTGTTAAATTCTTAATTGTGATGGTTACATTCGATAGAATATTACCAGATTGGTTCACTGAAGTACCTGTAATAGCACCATCATTTGCCATAGCGGGCATTGCTACCCCTAATGACATAGCAACAGCTGCGGCTGTTACAGAGCGTTTAAACGACTTAGAAATATTATTTCTCATTTTATGTTTCTCTCTGGACTAAAATTAATATTTATTATTGTTATTTCTGTATATGTACAAATGTTACTAAACGTAACATAACTGCTTAATACTGCCTAAAGTGAAAAATTTATTCAAGTGATTTGTATACAAAGAGTTTAATTTTCTTAATAATTCCAGCTTATCACAAAGCACTGATATTAAAGCAATTTACAAGTTAGTTATTTTGTTTTTGTAGTAAGCGTATTAAAAAACGTACACTTAATGATTATTTTTTGTCATGAAACATTATATGTCAGAATATAAATAATTAATTTTTCTGTAACATTTCGTTCAATCTGATACCTCTCAGCCCCTCGTTAAATTTACATTGCTAAGTTGTATGTTCTTTGCTTTAACACAATGCTTGATTGTTTTTACCTAGACGGAGTACTATTAATTCAACGATAAATTTTTATGAGAGAAATATGGTTACCGACACTGAAGGTTATGTACATATTATCGAGTATCTGACCGAGCATTTAAGTTTATTCGAAAACTGTACAGATACTGATTCATCGAATGATTCTGTTATTGCCGTTATTGAACAGGAGCTTAGTGAACAGATTATTATGGTTTGCAATCAAAATGAACAATTATCGTTCAACCAACGTAATACCATTATCCGGGAAGTCGATGCTATTGTTTATGATTTAGAAGAGATCCTTTCTGGGGTTATCAATAATCCAGTTACAGAGCAACAAAATACATTTTTAAAAGAATTTGCCTTATTAATAAAAAATCTATTCGATACTGAAGTTCACTCAGGCGTCCTTCAGTAATCACTTCATTAATCGAGGGCCTGTTGAACTTTCGAGATGGTTTTTGCAACAGTTTCATTGGTATTTATACAAAGCATTGCGAATGATATGTGGTTATTCCACCTTAATGAGCAAAAATGCAGTAGAAATGACAAACAAACGTTGCCCGAAGGGTTCAATTAAAAGCCATTTTTTATTCGTTGTTCGCTATTTACATGGAACAACCATGCTACTTAACTCACGCCTTGCATAAATGACTTTTATGTTGAACAGAGTTTAACCTCGAAAGATCAACACGCCCTAGTCTAACCAACTTATTTCAGTTATTATTTTTCATTTTTAGGAAATGATATGAAAGCACAAGTAAAATGGATGGGCGACGAAATGTTCGCAGGGATTTCAGAAAGTGGACATACTATCGTCTTAGATGCTAATGCCGGTAACTTAGCACCCAGCCCACTAGAAAATGTTTTGATCTCATTAGGCGGTTGCTCATCTGTAGATGTGATCAGTATTTTAAAGAAAACTCGTCAAAACGTGCAAGATTGTAAAGTCGAAATTACCGGCACAAGAGTAGAATCAGTTCCGAAACTATTCTCAGATATTCATTTACACTTTGTCATTTCGGGAAGCAACATTGAAGAAAAACATGTTAAGAAAGCAATCAACCTTTCTGCTGATAAATATTGCTCTGTAGCATTGATGCTTAACAAGTCCGTGAATATCACTCACGATTACTCAATCATCGAAAGTTAATATTATTTGAAGCTAGCGAGTGTAATTGACACTTAGAGATCACTCATCCAGTCTAATTGTTTATTAGCTTCATGTTTTTTCTGCATTATTTCTTGTATAAGTGGAGTTAAAATTAACTCCATAGCCAAGCCCATTTTACCACCTGGCACCACAAGCGTATTCATTCTTGACATAAACGCACCATCAATCATGCTGAGAAAATATGGAAAATCGATATGATTGCCATCCCTACAACGAATTACCACAAAACTTTCATCAAGCGTAGGGATCGCTTTAGCACTAAAAGGATTTGAAGTATCAACCGTTGGTACTCGTTGAAAATTAATATGGGTTCGTGAAAATTGAGGGGTAATAAAAGAGATATAATCTTCCATACTTCTTACAATACTTGCTGTCACAGCTTCTCTACTATGCCCACGTTGATTAGTATCCCGAATTATTTTTTGGATCCACTCAAGGTTAACAATGGGTACCATACCAATAAGCAAATCGACATGTTGAGAGACATCATTTTTCTCTGTGACTACCCCACCATGAAGACCTTCATAGAACAATAGGTCTGTACCTTCACCTAAGCTTTCCCAAGGTGTAAACGTACCTGGCATTTGATTATATGGCACAGCCTCATCGAATGTATGCAAGTAGCGGCGCATTTTGCCTTTACCCGTTTCTGAATAATCTCTAAATAATCTTTCTAATGCATCAAAGTCATTGGCTTCATCACCAAAATAGCTAATATTTCGCTTATCTTCCCTGGCTTTCCTTTTTTCCAAATCCATTTCTTGTCGCGAGTAGCGATGAAAACTGTCTCCTTCGACTTTGGCTGACACTATGCCTAATGTCCGAAATATATGTTCAAAGGACTCGGTTGTGGTTGACGTGCCTGCACCAGACGAACCTGTTACAGCTATTATAGGATTACGAGACGACATAAAAATTAAGCCTTTGATTAACGGGTTTAATGTTATACGAAGAATATCAAGGTAGGTCAAGAAAGTTCGTCTTCACCTAAGTTTAAAACGCGTTTTAACTATAAATTTTTGGCAATAAAAAACGGAGCAAAAAGCTCCGTTTTAAATAATTCGCTTAATTATAATAAATAATTAAGCTTCTTCGCTAACTTCTTCAACTTCTTCAGCAACTTCTTCAACTGCTGGGCGGTCTACAAGTTCAACGTAAGCCATAGGCGCTTTATCACCAGTACGGTAACCGCATTTTAAAATGCGAGTGTAACCACCTGGACGTTCTTGGTAACGTTCACCAAGTTCGTTAAATAAAATACCTACTACTTCTTGATCACGTGTGCGGGCAAATGCCAAACGGCGGTTTGCTACACTGTCGGTCTTAGCCATAGTAATTAATGGCTCTACAACGCGACGTAATTCTTTAGCTTTAGCAACAGTCGTTTTGATAACGCCGTGTTTAACTAAAGAACTTGCCATATTGCGGAACATCGCCTGGCGATGACTGCTATTACGGTTTAACTGGCGACCGCTTTTACGATGGCGCATAAGTTAATCCTTCTCTCAACTATTAAAAAACGATGATCGACTTAGTCGTTATCAGCTATGCTTTCAGGTGGCCAATTTTCAAGGCGCATACCTAAAGATAAACCACGAGACGCTAACACGTCTTTGATTTCTGTTAGAGACTTCTTACCTAAATTAGGTGTTTTAAGAAGCTCAACTTCAGCACGTTGTACTAAATCACCAATATATTGTATTGCTTCTGCTTTTAAACAGTTAGCAGATCGAACAGTAAGTTCAAGATCATCAACTGGGCGTAACAATATCGGATCAAACAGAGGTTTTTCCTCTTTAGGCTCTTCTTGAGTAATATCACGTAACTCAACAAACGCATCTAGCTGTTCAGCTAAAATAGTTGAAGCGCGACGGATAGCTTCCTCAGGATCTAACGTACCGTTAGTTTCCATATCAAGAACCAATTTATCCAAATCTGTACGTTGTTCAACACGTGCAGAATCAACATCATAAGCAATTCTAACTACAGGACTGAAAGATGCATCAACTAACAAACGTCCAATTGCACGATCTTCTTCCTCGGCATCACGACGAGTTGAAGCAGGAACGTAACCACGACCCATTTCAACTTTAATGCGCATACTGATAGAGCCATCACCGGTAAGGTGACAAATCACATGTTCTGGATTTGCAATTTCTACATCTCCATCATGCTGAATATCAGCTGCCGTTACAGGGCCTTCACCTGACTTAGTTAAGGTAAGAACTGCTTCATTTTTGCCTTCTAAACCAATTGCTAATCCTTTAAGGTTTAACAGTATTTCGATGATGTCTTCTTGAACACCTTCTTTACTACTGTACTCATGTAATACACCATCAATTTCTACTTCAGTTACAGCACAACCTGGCATTGAAGATAAAAGAATGCGGCGTAACGCATTACCTAAAGTGTGACCAAAACCACGCTCTAATGGCTCTAAAGTTACTTTAGCACGAGTTGTGCTAACAGTTTCGATATCAACCAATCGTGGTCTAAGGAATTCGGTTACAGAACCCTGCATGTTTGTCCTCTCTTAAAGTGCAACTTTACTTAGAGTAAAGTTCAACAATCAACTGTTC
>JBMYWR010000216.1:0-4901 GCA_049607625.1 Colwellia sp. | reverse complement strand
ACACTAGCCCGTTTTGTCCGCAGATGAACAGGATAAGAGCGGATGAGACACTAGACCTTTTTTAGGGTAAGAGCAGAGAATAAAAGCTAGAATGCTTACAAAACTAACATAGCTTGGCATTTATTACATCTCTGTGCGCTACGCTTGTAAGCCTGAAGACTCACCTACAACAGCAACCATCACCTGTGCAAATCACTTTTGTAGGAGCGTGCTTTAGCCGCGATCTCTTGTACCGTAAGCCTTAGTAAAATTATCACCACAGAGGCCACCGAGAGGCTTCGCCTTTCACCGAGAAAAGATGAAATATTCTATCGTTCTACCTCTGTGTAGCGAAGCGCCTCTGTGACCTCGGTGGTAAAACGCTCTTATGTCTTGAGCTACTAGAGCCAATGCTTCGTGGCTAAAGTCGACTCCACATTTCAAAAAACACCACCTTCAAGCCTTCCAGCCCTCAAGCCTTGTCCTCCTTTCACCTTCTACCTTGTAATTCTATTTTATCGAACATTAAAATCTATTCTTTTAATTTTATTAATCAACGAGAGTTCCTTATTATTACCTCATCGAAAGCAAACATGCTTTTAACATTGAATAAACATCATTATTTATTTTTACAACAAGAGGAAATACCCCATGGCTCAAATAGGCAAAACTATCCCAGATTTTAAAGCACAAGCATTCCATAACGGCGAGTTTGTTGAAGTAACTTCAGAAAGCGTAAAAGGTAAATGGTCTATCTTTTTATTCTACCCAGCAGACTTTACATTTGTTTGTCCTACAGAATTAGAAGATATGGCTAACCAATATGAAGAATTAAAACAGTTAGGTGTTGAAGTATACGCAGTATCAACAGACACACACTTCTCACATAAAGCATGGCACGATTCTTCAGAAGCCATTGGTAAAATTAAATTCCCAATGATTGGCGACCAAACTGGTCACATTACACGCGGATTCGACGTAATGATTGAAGAAGACCACATGGCACACCGTGGTACATTCTTAGCAGATCCAGACGGTGTTATCCAAGTAGCTCACATTCATGCTGGTGGTATTGGCCGTAGCGCTAAAGACATGGTTCGTAATGTTAAAGCTGCACAATATGTTCGTGAAAACGACGGTGAAGTATGTCCAGCAGCATGGGAACAAGGTGAAGCTACATTAACACCTAGCCTTGACCTTGTGGGCAAAATCTAAGAAAGCACAGAAAAAACTAAGTCGTTATCTCAGCATAACCTTAGAAGCGAAAGTCGCACTAGCAACATCGGTGCGCTGTCGCAGCCCTTTCCTTTTTCATCGTAATCATCCCGTTAAGTAGTAAGGTAACATTATGTTAAGCAACGATATTTTAAACGCATTAAAAACTTATACCCAAAATATGAAAAACAAAGTGTCACTTGTATTACAAACTGGTGAGCATGAAAAACGTCAAGAACTTAAAGAATTCTTAACACAGCTTGTTTCAGTTTCAGATAATTTAGAACTAGTAGAGCGTAATGATAATTTACGTAGTCCTATTACTTTTTATCTAGAAGTAAACAATAGCAACAACGGTATTCACTTTTCAGGTATTCCAAGTGGACATGAGTTTAACTCACTTATTTTGGCAATTTTACAGTCGTCTGGTACAGAATTAAAACTAGATAAAAGCCTAGTAAGCATGGTGGAAAAAGTTAAAGAGCCACTACATTTTGAAGTGTTTATTTCGTTAAGTTGTCATAACTGCCCAGATGTAGTTCAGTCGTTAAACCAATTTGCATTACTTAATGAGCAAATAAGCTCTGAGATGATCGACGGTGGTTTATTTAAAGAGCTAATTGACGAGCGAAATATACAAGGTGTGCCTAGTGTATATTTAAATGGTGAATTATTTGCTAATGGCAAAATAGACACAGCACAGCTAGTAGACAAACTAATTGAAAAATTCCCTTATATTGTGGCAAGTGACAGCAATGAACAACTGCCATTGCAAGATGTAACCGTTATAGGTGCGGGTCCTGCTGGCGTAGCTTCAGCAATATATGCTGCACGTAAAGGGTTAAATGTAACCATGATAGCCGACCGAATTGGTGGCCAGGTTAAAGATACAGTAGGTATCGAAAACCTTATTTCGGTGCCAAAAACCACCGGAACAGAATTAACAGGAAACATGCAGGCGCATTTAAGTGATTACGATATCACGATAAAAGAGTTCTTGCGTGTAGATAACATAGAATCACCAGAAAAGAGTAGTGCACCGAAAAAATTACACTTATCTAGCGGTGAAGTCATCGAGTCTAAAACCGTTATTGTTGCAACAGGGGCTAAATGGCGTGAGCTTGGTATTCCAGGTGAAAAAGAAAATATTGGCTCAGGTGTCGCTTTTTGTCCTCATTGTGACGGCCCATTCTTCAAAGGCAAAGAGGTTGCTGTTGTTGGTGGTGGTAACTCAGGTATAGAAGCTGCACTCGATTTAGCGGGTATGGTTGAGCACGTAACTGTTTTCGAATTTTTACCGCAATTAAAAGCTGATCAAGTATTGATAGAAAAAGCAGAAGCTCACGAGAAAATTACTATATTGAAAAATGTAGCAACAAAAGAAGTGGTAGCAGAAAATAGTAAGGTAACAGGCTTAGCTTACGAAGACAGAGCAACAGGTGAAGTTAAACATAAAGACTTGTCAGGTATTTTTGTTCAAATTGGTTTGCTGCCAAATAGCGACTTTGTAAAAGATGTGGTTGAAACAAGCCCACATGGCGAAATTATCATTGATGAAAAATGCCATACCAGTGTTCCAGGTATCTTTGCCGCTGGCGATGTATCAACAGTGCCTTACAAGCAAATTGTTATCGCAATGGGCGAGGGCGCTAAAGCATCACTATCTGCTTTTGATTACTTGATTAGAGAAAGTGAATAACCTCTATTCAGCGAATTAGGGACTAGAGATCTCACCGAATAAGAGGCTAGAGATCTCATCGAATTACACGGATTGCACGAATTAATATATGTTTTAGGGTAAGGGCAGAGACCAAGAGAAGCTTAAATGCTTAAAGGCTTGAGTACTTGAAGGTGGAGTGTACGATAATACCGTCACTCCACCGTTGTCTTGGGTGGAATGGTTTTACCTCAGCAATTAGATACTAGAGATTTCATCGATTTACACAGATTAGACGAATTAAGAAACTTTTTTGGGGAAGAGCAGAGACCAAAAGCTTGAATGTTGGAAAGCGTGAAGGCTTGAAGGTATAGTATTCCCCAATACCGTCATTCCACCGTTGTAGGTTGGCCTTCAGGCTTACGAAACTAACATGGCTTGGTATTTTGTTGAAATCTCTGTGCGCTGCGCTTGTAAGCCTAAAGGCGTCACCTACAAAAGAAACCACCACCTGAATAAATCACTTTTGTAGGAGCGTGCTTTAGCCGCGATCTCTTGTTCCGAAGCCTTAGTAAAATTATCACCACAGAGCCCACCGAGAGGCTTCCCCTTTCACCGAGAAAAGAAGAAACATTCAATCGCTTTACCTCTGTGTAGCGCAGCGCCTCAGTGCCCTCTGTGGTAAAAACGTTTCACTTTATCTCTTTGTGGCTTTATCTAATCCGCTCTTATCTGCTTGCAAAACAGGCTTGTGATGCTTGTTGTCAAAAAGACCTTTGTGTGTCATAAAGACACGATAACGCGTTGTCATAACGACTCCTTTTGTTTTTATATACAATCAAAAATAAAATTACTCTTTGTTTTTTATGTGTATTTTAATGTTGGCTTAACTCTTGTAATAGATATAGATATAACATTAATTTACTAACATAAATCGAGATATAAAATGCTTCAATATAATGCTCTTCCAAACAGTTTCATAATGACTTCTCAAAATGAAAACTTTGAGAAATGCTTAACTATAGGTAACTCACTGATTGCTGTGTCTTTATTTGTTATGGCGATTTGCATATTAGTGAGCTTTATTTTTGATCAACATTTTAGCCTTACGAGTCAAGTTGCTGCACATGTAGGAACTATCGTTTTCGCTGCTTTTGTAAAAATAGGATACGTGGTTAGATGTATTGGAGCACATGGCTTAGGACATGCTTCATACTAAGATTCCATGAACCTTTTTATCAATACTTGTAAACTGAATTTAAAACGAGGCAAATTATGAATAAGATACCAGAAAACTTTATAAACTATAAATCGACTAAAACGTTTGATAAAAGTAACGTGCCTAAAATGTTCTTGCACTTACACAACACGCGCGCAGGCGTATATGGAAAAATATATGTCACTTCAGGCACACTTAAGTTTTTTGGCTTTACCCACAGAAGGGGTGAGATAGAACAAGAAATAACGATAGAGTCGGGAAGCTATGCCATTTCGCCACCTGAATACTGGCACAAAGTGGAGTTATTAACAGAAGATACAAAATTTCACGTTGATTTTTATGCAGATAAAGAATCTGAAATAGCGAAAGATGCTTTATCTGAGCGTAACAGTTAGGGTTTAATCATTAGCGATTAATTAAGTAAACGAATAGATTATTTGTTTGCCGTATCATAAGGTCAAAACCTCATATATAAACAGAAATTATCACCACCGAGAGTCGTCACCTACAATAGCAACCACCACCTGAATAAATCACTTTTGTAGGAGCGTGCTTTAGCCGCGATCTCTTTTGCCTTAAGCCTTAGTAAAATTATCACCACAGAGGCCACCGAGAGGCTTCGCCTTTCCCCGAGAAAAGAAGAAACATTGTATCGAATTTCCTCTGTGTAGCGAAGTGCCTCTGTGACCTCTGTGGTAAAAACGCGCTTGGGCAAGTATCTGTTGTAGGAGAGAACTTGTTCGCGAATTTTCTTTTTAACAAACACAAATACCAAGAGCTTCCCGAATAAATTCAGTCCTACAAGTGTAAACAACTTCACCTTCAAGCCTT
>JBMYWR010000215.1:0-4945 GCA_049607625.1 Colwellia sp. | reverse complement strand
CAATCATTTTACAAGGGCCACACCATTCAGCCCAAAAATCAACTAATACTAAACCAGACGCTTTTAACACATCTGCTTCGAAACTATCATCTGTTAGCTGAATAATTTTATCGTTCATCACTTTCTCCGTTAGTTATAGCGTTAAGCTATATATGATACCAATATTTAATTTTTCAACATTGATACAAGTTTTTTTTGCAAGCTAATTACCATTATGGGGGTCTTTACTCGCTTACTAGAAATTACACAAGATTATACGCCGATAATTATATTTTTTCTATATCTCTATTTATACCCATCCGTTCTAATTTGTGCAAATATCATCTAAAGTGAATGTTTTTTTATCGACTTTGTTCTGAAAAACCTTAAGGCCGCACAAAATTCAATCATGGCGCTAGTTATTGATCATCTTAAATGTTAAGCTTGCGCGATGAAAAATACTCATTTAACAGAAACAAAATTCGCTGATTTAAATCTTGCTCCGCAAGTTGTTAACGGATTAGACGCCATGGGCTTTGAATACTGTACATCTATTCAAGCAAAGTCTTTACCAGTTCTTATTCAAGGTACAGATATTGCTGGCCAAGCTCAAACAGGTGAAGGTAAAACTATCGCCTTTTTAGCTGCCACTTTCCATAATTTATTACAATCAAAAGCACCTAGCCATAATCAACCAAGAGCTTTGATAATGGCGCCTACGCGTGAATTAGCAATTCAAATTCATCGCGATGCTATTGAAATGGCTAAAAGTACAGGTCTTCGACTGGGTATCGTATACGGCGGCGAAGGTTATGAAAGCCAGCGTGAATCACTTGAAAAAGGTGTAGATATTCTAATTGGTACTTGTGGTCGATTACTCGACTACATGAAGCAAGGTGTTTATAACCTGAAAAATATTGAAGTTATTGTACTTGATGAAGCCGATAGAATGTTCGATTTAGGCTTTATTAAAGACATACGTTATATGTTTAATAAAATGCCTCCTGCGACTGAACGTTTAAGTATGTTGTTTTCAGCAACGCTTTCTTTTCGCGTGAAAGAATTAGCATTTGAACACATGAACGATCCGACAAGTGTTGAGGTTGAACCTGAACAAAAAACCAATACACGTATTTCTGAAGAATTATTTTATCCTTCTAATGAAGATAAAATGGCATTGTTGCAAACACTTATTGAAGAAGACTGGCCTGAAAGAGCCATAGTTTTTGCTAATACTAAACATGTTTGTGAAAAAGTTTACGATCATCTTGTTGCCGACAAATTACGCGTAGGCTTATTAACAGGCGATGTACCTCAGAAAAAACGCGTTAAAATCTTAAACGATTTTACTGAAGCTAAGTTAGATATTCTAGTTGCAACAGACGTCGCTGCTAGGGGCCTTCATATCCCAAGTGTAACGCATGTATTTAACTATGACTTACCAGATGATAAAGAAGATTATGTTCACCGCATTGGTAGAACAGGTCGCGCTGGTGCAACGGGCCATGCGATAAGCTTAGCTTGTGAGCAATATGTTTTTAATTTACCGGATATAGAAAGCTATATCGAACACGAGTTACCGGTAACTAAATACGACTCTACCGCTTTACTTTCAGACTTACCAAAGCCAGTTCACAAAGCACGAAGAAGAGTACCTAATACCCGTCAATCTGGTAATAGAAGTAATACAAACCGTGCTGGAAGAAGTGGTAGCTACCGCAATAAAAGTAAATAAAGAAAATATGTTATCAGCTAAAGATTTACCGCAGTATCAAAAAGACCACTATGCTGTGGTAGACCTTGGCTCTAATAGTTTTCATCTTTTAATTGTTAAATATCAGCAAAATGAAATTATTGTTGTTGATAAAATTAAGCAAAAAGTACGGCTAGCCTCTGGATTAGATCGTCACAATAAATTAAGTGAATCTATTATCTCCCAAGGCTTGAATTGCCTTCAAAATTTCGCAGAACATTTAGCATCCGTCCCACTAGAAAACATTAGTATTGTTGCCACAGCGACTTTACGAATAGCAACAAACCGAGATAGTTTTCTCATTCAAGCCAACGATATACTACCTAAACCTATTCAGCTACTAAGTGGCATTCAAGAAGCTGAAACTATTTTTAAGGGTGTGTCATATACTTGCGATAGCGCTAAGAAGCGGCTTGTTCTCGATATCGGTGGAGCAAGTACAGAAATTATTGTAGGTAGTGGTTTTACTGCAAAACATAGTATTAGCTTAAATATAGGCTGCGTGAGTTTTAATAAGGCTTTTTTTAGTGATGGTCTTTTAAACGCTGACAACTTTACTGCGGCCGTTAAAGCAGCGAAAGCAAAAATTGAACCGGCAAGTGAACAATTTATTTCATTAGGTTGGCAAATTGCAGTGGGAAGCTCAGGCACTATGCAAGCGGTAATGGAAATACTTCAATACAGGCAATGTGATCTCGTTATTACACTAGATATTTTGTATGGTTTAGAACAAGAAATGATTGCAGCACATACCATAGGTGATGTGAGATTTGATGGTTTAAGAGAAGATCGTATTGCAGTTTTGGCGAGTGGTTTAAGTATCCTTATTGCTTTATTTGAGTCTTTGGCTATTCAATCGGTTTCTTTATCTAAAGGGGCTTTACGTGAAGGCTTGCTGTTTTCGATGTTAAAGAAATAGTCATAAGCCACTCTTCTCGAAATCTTACCCTTCATATCTTTTATACTCATATTAGTTAACCTGAGTACAGGCTAACTAAACTGAGTTCAGATTAACTATTAACGGCCCCATCAATAATGCAGCAGTTGCTCTCTTTAGTTTTCATGTAACCATGCAGCGTGCTTTGGAGCTCTTTTAGTAACAGACCATTCTTCAATCATATCCCGAGCAACTTCGTTTAATTGTTTATATTGTTCTGCAGTACCGGTATCTGCGGCTAACTCTAAACGGTGGCCATTAGGATCAAAGAAGTAAATAGATTTAAACACGCCATGATTAACTGGTCCTAACACGTCAACACCTTGAGATTGTAAATTCTCTTTAGCGCTAACAAGCGCATCAACATTAGCAACTCTCAATGCAATATGTTGCACCCACTGCGGTGTATTTTGATCTCTATCCATTTGTGGGGAGTTTGGTAGTTCAAAAAATGCTAAAACATTTTCATTACCCGCATCAAGGAATATATGCATGTAGGGATCTGGTGCTTTTGTAGAAGGTACTTCGTCTTCAGCAATAGCCAAAACCAAGTCCATATTCAATTTTTCTTTATACCAGTTGGTTGTTTCTTTTGCATCGTTACAGCGGTAAGCAACATGATGTATTTTTTCTATGTTTATCATTTTTTATTAACTCAGTTGTAGAAGCTTAAAACTTAATTCAATTTATATAAACTCAATATACGCTTAAAGGGTAAAAGAAAGCGAATTTGAGACAGATAATACAGTGACAATAACGTCATTAAATCACTACAGCATCATGTATCATTTTATTTACATTCAAATAATGAGGATAAACCTACTTCACTATTTTTTGGGAGTTATAAAAGGGGTTGTTATAAAAGGGGTTGTTATAAAAGGGCTTTTTATAAATGATACTGATTACAATGTTATTATGTTGAACGGTTTTTATACATGCAATAGTTACAGCTTTAATAGTAGCTGGAAAAGTGTGAAAAAAAAATGTAATCAATATCATGAGCTCGGCTCAATAGTAACTTACTGAAGTTATCTTTTGAGCCGAGCTCATCAGGTTATTGAGATGAAATGCTGGTCTTCGTCAAAATGTAATAGAGGCTAAATTTATTTCTTCATTAAGCTGATAAGGTATAAGAGAATAACAGCTCCGGCTGTAGCCGAAATGATAGAGCCAATAATACCGACAGCAGCAAGTCCTAATAAACTAAATACAAAGCCACCTATTACCGCGCCGACAATACCAATTATAATATTTCCCAGTAAGCCAAAACTGCCACCTTTCATTAAATTACCGGCTAGCCAGCCTGCAATGGCGCCAATCGCTAAAAATATAATAAATCCTGTGATATCCATTTTTGTCTCCAAGTACTAAAGGTCTATGAATAAACTGCTAAATTTTTGTGAAAATACTCTCTAAGCTTAGTCTAGATTTAGGTAATGCGGCATTATAATCTTCATCAGGGTGATGATAGCCAATGGCTAAGGCAACTTCACAGCGATACCCATCAAGCTCTTCTTTGAACACTTCACCAATTAAATCAGCGTCTACACCTTCCATTGAAGTAGAATCTATTTTAAGTCTAGCCAGTGTATGTAAGGTATTTCCTAAAGCGAGATATACCTGTGCTTTAGTCCAGGAGCTTGTATCGCCATTTGCATCTGTATTTAATTCTGCAAAAGCGAATCCGCCAAAGGCACTTTCGCGATCCTCAGGTTTAGTACGTTTATCAATAATACCCTTATCGATAACTCGAGCATAATCATCACGGTTATAAGTAGGGTTATGAGCAAAAAGAATTATTTGCGATGCGCTATGAATATGTGGTTCATTAAATTGAAATTTATTAGCAAAAGTGCTGCTCATTCGAGCTCTTGCTGCAGGGCTTTCAATGACAATAAACTTCCAAGGTTGCGAATTTATTGAAGAGGCCGAAAGACGTATAGCCTCATATAGTGTGGTTAAGTCACTTTCTGAAATTTTCCTGGTAGGATCGTATTTTTTACTGGTATATCTTGTACGAAGATCTTCAAGAATAGGGTGTGTCATGCTAACTCCTAGCGAAATAGTTTAAATCAAATAAATTGAAATAGAAGAGTTAACTATATGTATAAAATGACACTAATGCCATGGTCATAGGTAAAAGGTAGACAAGGCTTAAAGGCGAAAGTAGGAGAAGGCTTGAATGCTCGAAGGTTTTGTTTAAATGGTCTAGACACAAGCGCGTTTTTACCACAGAGATGTATGGACTCCCTACCCAAAATAGGGCGGATACGGTA
>JBMYWR010000214.1:0-5014 GCA_049607625.1 Colwellia sp. | reverse complement strand
CCAAGCTGTTTAGCAGCGTTAGACGGTTTAAAGCGCCCTGGTTTCTCAGGCTTACCACCCATAACAATAGGTCGATGTTCATTTGCAGAAGACACGTTTTCCCCAAGTCCAATACTAGCTGCATTGATTACTGTGTCTCTGTCTGCTTGAGTTTCAATATCAAATACGCGATACAACTCAATGCTCTTCTGCTTTTCCGTCATAGCACTGTTCATTGATGCACATCCCGTCATTAGCGTTGATGATATAGCTAATGTAACTAACCCTGTCTTTTTCATTGAATTCCTCAATCTATAAATAAACACGAACCACAATGTTCGATTACCGAACATTTTAATGGAAAGTTATTCGATTTCAAGAGGTAATATATAAAACTTATAGATTATGCTTCTAGGCAACCCCCATGCTTTCAAAATTTTAGTGCAACTCAATTAGTACACGTAGGATAGTCCTAAAAAAATGAAACAAGTAAGCATCGCTTTAATTAGCCGCTCACCATTGGGGAAAATAAAGAGAGATGCAGCGAGCATTATCACCGTGATCAATGAGTATATATTTACTTCGACAACGCCACGATAAAGTAAAAAAGAAGAAACCATCAACGTCATTCCACCTAGAACGCAATAAGCCATTTTTTGGCCTAACAAAATGGGTACTGTCATCACTCCATTAAGTTTATCGCCCGTAACATCTTTAAAATCTTTATACTGACATCCCAGCCAAAAAAGAGCAGCTACACCGAGTAATAGCGACGTATTAATATGAAATTTCACTTGGTTTCCCCAAACTATTGCACTGCCGAAAATATAACAGCTAATAAAAATCAAGGTTAAAAGAGAGGGGGCAACAAATAAGAACCGCCGTAGCCTAAATGGTGGTACTGAATAGACGTAGCCAATACTTAACATAAAGGCAATAAGAACTACATGATAAGGGCTAATGAGAAGTGATAGCGACAAGCTGATCAAACACATAATAGTAACAATAGGTGGATAACGCCGATTAAATTTAAGGCTTTTTACACTTGGTCTGTCTGGATTTGATATTTTATCTATAGCCCTATCACAATAATCATTTAACGCTGTCATAGCCATAAAAGCACAGGAAATACTAATAACTGCACACAGCAACAGCATCGTATCATAAGGATTAAGCCAGTCGTTGCCAATTAGGGCATCATCAGCACTAATTAAAAAACCCATTAACATAAAGCTAAGATAAGGCAGCATCCTATCAGGTCTCAGAAGGCTTTTAATAATTATCCAGTACGGATTACTTGAGCGTGATAAATTAGCAATAACTAACACTATGAGTAATGGAATATACCAAAAAGTCGGGCTTGTTGTAGACGTTACTTGTAAAACCGATGCGTTTAGCATTTGTGGATGAGTTAACTGAGTAAACGTCGACCAAATTGCTGGCAAGTACCCCATAATATAGATAGCCAAATAGATCGCGACTATCAACAATACCATGCGCACGATAAGATAATTTTTAGGTGGGGATAATATCAAATAACAACTACAAATAATGACCGCGATGCCAATTTCAATTCTCACACCAGTGGTTACGTAAGATATATCCTGCCACGGGTTTAATAGATGAATAAAGCTATGTGTGAATGTTGAAAAATCGTATTGATAAATAATTTTTCCGCTGGTGTTAAATAGACCATCAAAAATAGGTGGAATTAGGATGATCAGCATAGCGTAAAGACCAACCTTAAAGGCTACTTCAGGTGTCTTGTTCGCAACAAGCTGTAGCAATAGAACGAATGTTAGATAGACATAAATCCAAGCACAAAAAACATGGATATAATCTTGTAAAATAACATGCATATCTAAAGATATAACGATTGCATTAGTATCTTCAAACCATAATTCTAATTGGTTGCGGCAGATGATGATTGCAACCAGTGTGAAGAAAATATTTTGAGGTTTAGCAGCTTTGGTTTCAAGATGCGCTACTTGGCGTCGTAACGACCCAAATAGCGCATTGTAGTTAAATATCATGAATGACTAATGCTAATCTACAGGTTCTAACATATCGATGTATATCGCTAGATCACGCTTACGCTTTCCTTTAGCGGGTAACGTTATATTTTTGGTACTCTTCGCCGCTAAAATGGCTTGTGAATCTTTTGTATTGAAATTATTACTAAACGCTAAAGCGACAGGAATGCTATTATTATTGACTAATTTAACGGTAACTTGAGAGTTAAAGTCTTTATCAAACTTTGGCGTGGTAATTAATTCAATATCCAAATTCATATATGCTAATTTAGCGAAGTTTTCACCGATATTTGCACGCCAATTAATGGCTCTATCGTCGCTAATAAACCGCTGAGCTATACCTAGATTATCACCATCCTGTGCTTTGGCTAAATTATCGATCCAATCCGCTTCAACAGGAATTACGTTAACCACATTTATAATAAAATCTTTAGGCTTATTCTCCCCCACTACAAGTTGGTCTTTTAGCTCACTATTTGCTTTTAATAAATAAGTCGTAACTTGTCGAAGTTTACTTTCCTTTTGCACCGTATGGCGACTCTCTTTACCGCTCCAACTACTTTTTGAGCGGTATTCACTCATCTTTTTGGTTGCCGTCACTGATAATGTAACAATATAGTTCGTAGAAGATTCATTAAACATCTGAAAGACGGATGTAAAACCATGTCTACTTTCATCATAGCCCCCCGTAGAATAGTCTTTATATTTTGTCTCATTAAGTGCTACACCATTAATATATCGAGTAGTGTTACTACTTTGGGTATGGTTTAGGCGGGTTACATATCGATCACCGATTTTCCCTTCACGGAAGGTATAGCGTAGTGAGATGTTTAATACTTCTAGTAATTTTTGACTAATCTTACCTTGTTGGTTACTGGTTAACGGTAATGCCATTAACTTCTTACTGGTTTTTGTAAGTTCACTTGTATTAGCGCTCTTAGCAAAATGAATATTGATCAATTGGTCGACGATTTTGTCGTAACTTTGTCTGATTTTAGGATGCTTTAACATCTCTGAGTATTCAGGCAACTGCTCTTGCCAATAAGCGAGATCAAAATTTGTTGCGACAATCTCATTGTCTATCGTCAATGCAGAGTGCATTAATTCTTGCAACAACGGTTTATACGAGTCAGGCAGATACTCATTAAAGCTTTTATATACTTCAATATATGCGGTACTTGTTGCTGCTGTTTCGGCATCTGATTTAGCTTGAGTGAATGCATCATTGCGTAATGTATTAAAAAACTCGCGTTGCATTTCAGCTAATTTATGTGTGTGGTAGGTTTTCCATAAATCGAGTTTGCCTGTGGCCGTTGTTGCCCTATTAACTTCTTGTGATAACATTTTTCCAAAATAATCATGTACCAGTTTAGTTACTTCAGGGTACTTAGGCGCTTTCAAATGGTCATTTAATTGCCCAATCAGTGCACCAGAATCATTCTTTTTAAGGTCGCTAATGAAGCTATTTTGTAAGTTTTTCAAATATTGCTTTTTACTGGCTGCAGCAAGTGCTGCGCGCTTTTTAGCAATTTCTTTCGCTTTTTTCTGCTGCGCAATGAGCTTCGCTTTTGTGATAGCGGGGTCAATGTAGAAACTAATTTGTGTTAATCCAGCTTCGTTATAACGCCCCCTATAAGAGTTGTTGATAGTTAATTTGACCCATTGGGTATATTGAAGCGGAATATCGAGAGTTTGTACTTTATCAGTATCCTTTAATGTGACACTGTGTGTTTTTCCATTGGAAAAAGTGAGCGTAGCGTTTTTAACACGGCTGTTTGAGCGCCAAAGACTGCGGCTCTTAGTCCAACCATTAATAATTTTCAGCTGCGCTAACGGCTGAACTTTATCAAACTCAAATTTTATCCATTGACCAGAGTTATCTCTATTTGTTTTTTTTGGAAACCAGGCTGTTTTACTATTTCGATCTATTGCATAACGTGGATAATAACTAGAGCCGTCACTTGGGTAAACCGATGAGGCCGTGGTTTTCTTTACGCTAATAGAAGCAGCAGAATAGCTAGATAGCAGTATACTAATGGTGAAAATAAAGAAGTTAGTTAGTCTCATTATTCTACTCCTTGATTAGCTAATCGTTCTTTCCACGTAGATTTCACACGTCGTGCTACGCGCTTAGCTTCTTTTAATTTTTTCTCATGAGCAATTCTAGCAATACGTTTAGGGGTTTCGTTTCGGTCAGTTGAAATAACCACTTCGCTAGTCGAATCTTTGGCAATGGTTACAGATACAGTACCTGTGTATTCCCATTCCTCATCTTCGCTTAGGGCTTTAACATTGAACGTTTGTAATTTTTCGGCTTCAACTTCAAACTCAACAAAGTTTTTGCTGATATCCATTTTAAAGGCGCTATTATGATAGAGCTTTGCATTGGAAATATCTGTTTTTAGCCGTACTTTTCCCTTCGGTGTAAAGCAGGCTGATAAACAAAACGAGAGAAAAATAATAACGAGGAGCCGGAGGCTATAAGACATAAATAAGTCCATTTAATTGATGATTTATCAAGCGATTATACGACTTGAATATATATCCAGCAAGATCATAATGAATTGAATTCACCTTTAAGACACATTCTCTAATCATCCCTTATTATTGCATTTAACTAAAATAAATAACTAAGCGAACATTACCTATCAATTTCGTATAGGACGTATGCCATAAAATAACAGTCTGTAATAGCAAACTCATTCGATAGACTATAATTTAAATCCTTATCCCATTAATAATTCACAAGCACTCCAACAATTTATAACGAGGATGGAAAAAACCGTTCAACACATACAAGCTAATATTGAATATGTTATTGCTCTATTCTCTAATCCAGCAAATATAAATGATAGGCACCAAAACCTAACCGGTTCCTAAGCATTTTTTAGCATGAAAAACTGCAATAAAGCGTCTTTGAAAAAGACCATCAAATCGCGTCAGTTGACGTAGGCGAAGCCGCAGACAACTAGAGCGGTGAACATGTACAGGCTGGCCTGTAC
>JBMYWR010000213.1:0-5017 GCA_049607625.1 Colwellia sp. | reverse complement strand
GAGAAAATTAACTCTTGAAAAGTTATCCCTAATACAATAATTGTAGTAAATCACAGGTATTATTTTAGGGATAAAAGTTACTTTATTGAATTAACAATAAAGTCTAGAACATTATCGCCCGATAATTTATAGGTTAAATCAAATAAAGGTTGCGGTTTAGAAATCATACCTCGAGCAACGATTTCTGAAATGATATCAAAATCAAGAATACCTGTTTTACCAATTAATAAGTCATCAATATCATTTTCTTTAGCAAGGTTTAAAACATCTCTAAACCCCTTTAAATATAAATAATCTTTAGTAAACCCACCGCCTCTGTATACCCTTGCGGTTAATGTAAACGCAAATTCTTTATCTAAATTGAATTCATTCAATAAGCTATGATATGTTTTAACAAAGTCTCCATGCTCTAACATGTATTTAACGGCAATTACACGTAATGCTATTATTTTTAATCGCTTTACCGTTAGACTACCTGAACAGTATTCACTATATAGTGCAATTCCTTCTTGCGTATATGTATTACCAACTAAACCTAAACTAAATACTTTAAGAGGATGTTTTTTAGCATTAATAGTTGTCAACATATGAATACCAAGTTCATGATGTGCAAAAGCATGTAATTCTGTTTGAGTAAATGAAACTTCTTTGTTAATCAACAACAACGCTTTTTCGTTATTAACCATTGCTTTAGCAACGATTCTTCCTGATTTTTCTATTTTGCAATTTAGTCCCCACTCGTTTGCCTTATGCTTAAAGTAATTTACCGCTTCATCTGCATTTAGCCATTCTTCATTTTGATCAGCGGCGTCTTCATTTAAATGAAGCAAAAACCTCGCATTTGCAATATCGTTAGCACTAGGTTCACCATAGTATTTTAAAGAGTTATATAAAAAATCATCTGTTCCTATTGTAGCTAATAAATCAATCTTATTTGCTAGGTTATCAATTACATGCCGATATAATTGTTGAATATCAGCATCGTAAATTTCACTTACTGGCAAGTTATACAAATTCTCCCTAAACTTATAAGGGTCAATATTAAGCTGTTTATAACTAAAAATCGGTGATATATAGCTATTTTTTTTAAGAAACTTATTTCGTTGGGCGATCAAATTAACAGGGTTAATAAAATTCAATGTTTCAATACTTTTACACAACGAAAAGAGCTTTTTATCTATAGATAAAACCTCAGGGCTAATCGTTGAAGATAAAATATCTGCTTTTTGAACTTTTTTCCTTTTACCATAGCGACGAACAAAATGTGCAGCTGTTTCACTAATAGCATTTTTAAAACCTGCTTTTAGCTCTTCTAATACGAGAGGATAGACCTCACCTGAAGTTTCATTCATAAATACTTTTTTAACTTCTGTAGGCAATACTAAAGTATTATCAAAATGAGCATTAATATGCGTGATTAAATAACCTCTGCCTTGAAATGTTTCATCAGTTGCCGCTCTTACATTCAGGTTAGGCAATTCAATCTTATTAAGTTGCTTTTCAAAATGATTAACAATATTTCCCCAACGCTCTACATCAATTTGACTACTACCAATATTAAATGTCGGTGTCTCTTTTTCTATGCGTTTGTAATTGTAGGAATGAATATCGAAAACTATCGCATTATTAAATTGTTTTTCAATAGCTTTGATTACAGTTTCAAGTACGTTATAAAACGCTTGATGTTTACTATGACTTTCTGCTCTTTGCCTCTGTGTTAAAGGTTTTTGCCATACATGTTTATCCCAAGCCGTTTTAAAATATGTGGATAAGGTTTTAGCTCGGTTTAAGTCATATTCAAATCGAGAGTCATTACCTATGATCTGAATAGGAAAAGAGGATATTAGCTCATCTGTATAAGGATCTTCTTCGTAAAAGCGCTCTTCTTTTGATAAAAGAAATGATTTTTTTAAATCATAGCGTAGGCGATGACCATTATGAATGGCAGCACAAATGATAGGGGCGTATTCATCTATTTTGACAATAAAAGAACCATCACCTACTTCCGCATGAAAACAATCCCCATTTTTGATTAATGCAATACATTCTTTCTCAGATAACGTGAGCATCATTTATCGCCTTTCTAAATTCGTTTTTACGCTGCGCTAGGGCTTCTTTTGCATTAACAACGCTCTCAACAAAATCTATTACCTTTTTTTGTAATTTGGTATTGTTCAGCTTATTAATTCTCATGATTCCGCCAGGGCTTTGTACATTCACCTCAATTAATTTTTCATTGATAACATCAATACCGACAAAATATAAACCGTCACGAACAAGTTTAGGCCCTATATGCTTACAAAGTGCTTTTTCATTTTTAGTTAATGTGTGTTTTACAACAGTGCCGCCAGCATGAACATTTGCACGAACCTCGTTAGTAGCTGGCACACGTTTCATGGCTCCAATAGGCTCTCCATTTAGCATTAAAATGCGAACATCTCCTGCGTCTGCTCCTTCAACGTATTCTTGTAAAATAACGTAATTGCCACCTTTTCCATTATTGATATAGAACTCTAGTAGCGAATGAAAACTTTTTTGAGCATGTTTTTCTACTAAAATAACGCCCTGACCGCCATAGCCATCTAACGGTTTCATGATCATTTTTCCTGAAGCAGAGTCATTTAAAACATCGACTAAATATTCAGGTGTTTTTGATACATGAGTTACCGGTATAAAGTGATTCGTGGGATCATCAAACGATGCCGTATATAATTTAGTATTTGCAATACGTAAGCCATCAATATCGTTCATGATAAATACATCTTCACGGACTGAATCTAAGAAATTTAAAGTAATAGGATCGAGTGGTGGGTTGGCTCTCATAATGATTGTATCAAAACCAGCTAACGGTAGTCGTGATTTTTTAAACTCAGCTTTTTTATAAAAAGAAGTTATGTTAGTTGAAATCATTGCATTTTTTTTAAACACTTGACAAAACGCACTAGAAACCGAATCTCGCATTGTTAAATTATGCGGTGTAGCAATAGCAACTGTATGATTACGTGATACACACTCATGTATCAACCTTAGAGTTGAGTCAGTGTCGGGATCAATTTTATCCCACGGATACATTAAAAAAAGAATATTCATTAAATTGCCTGTAGCTAATAACATCTCGTGTTATTTAAATTTTTATCAAGATATTACGTAAAATAAATGGAAGGTATTACTCACTCAATACTTGAATGAGATTGTTAAATCATTAGTGCTAATTGATGCATACAGAATTAAACATAGCCCTATATTAAATAGGGTGTAATACTAATCCCAATCATCATAATAGTCGTCATCAAATTTTTTAAGTCGCCTTTCTTCCTGTAACTGTTCAATTCTTTTCTTGGTTAAAAAACTACGTTTATTCTTTACCTTATTATTTACTCCTTCATTTGAACCTGAGTTTAATTCAAATTCTGCAATATCATTATTCAAATCAGGCAAGGTTTCTTCGGTATCAAAATCCACACTTTCAGATGCAGGCACGTCAAAATTAGAATCAATTGCCATTACTTTCTCACTAATTAGATAGTTATATTAAAATCGGATAATCTACGTTTTTTCTTTGTAAGAAAAGTAAAATATTTTTAAGCTAACGATAAAAAATATTTTACTTTAGGCTGAGGGGATTTAAGAAGAACCGTTAAGGGGTCATTATTGCAGGAGCTTCGGGGTCATCTTTTCTAAGTAATTTCTTAATTTCGATTATGCGTTCTTCATTTTCATTTTCTTTATGAAATGCACTAAAAATCTCTCGTTCAAACACAGGTAGCTTTTTTATCTCGAATAACGTGCCTTGATCAATAAAAGGTCGAGCAAGCATGTCAGGAAGATAAGTACTACCACCACACTGTAACATCAAATCTAGTGCAATTCTGGCTGTACTAGTTCTAATTGCGGGTATTGATATACCCATAACTTCTTTTGCATGCCAATTGATAAAACTCGTGCCCCAATCAATCATGATATAGCGTTGAACATCAGAAGGAGTCGATATATCATTTTTAAATGTGGTAACTGGAATTAACTTGAACATATGTAAAGGCTCTATCTTTAACTCTTCCACTTTTGGCGGATCAAATAAAATAGCGACATCTAATGTACGTTCAAGTAACTGCCTTGTCAGTTGTTCACGAGAAAGAATTTCCGCAATTAAGCTAACTTTCGGTTGATTGATATATATTTTAGAAATTGCATCATGAATATAAACATCCCAAGTATTTGGAGTTCCAGCTATAGATATTTGCGCAACTTGTTCGTAAGCTAAAGCAACATCTTGTTTAGCCATTCTCAATGTATTAAGCATATTTTCAGCGTGTGGAACTAACCTCTCACCCGCAGATGTAAGTTGAATATTATTGCGAGCTCGATGAAATAATGGGACACCAAAATATCTTTCTAACTGCCTAACTCTCGTACTTATTGCCGCTTGTGTAAGATAAAGATTTTCAGCTGCTTTACCAAAGTGACGGCAATCTTTAACTTCTAAAAACGTTTTAATTAATTCTACATCCATTATCTTTTCTCTTATCGTTACGATAATTATTATTTGTTTTACAGCCTATACAGTTAGCGGCATAATCCGCCAAAATATATAGACTGTCAACAGAGGTACTTTATGAAATTAATACACGGTTTTATTGCTGAAGGCCCTTTTTACGATGATGCACATTTCCCAAAAGGATTCAGAAAATCAGGAAATTTCACAATTAAGGAATCTGACTTATTAACACAAGTTGGAAAACGATTATTTTTGTTAGAACAAGGGATTAGCAAGCCAGAGAATGACGTTGAAGTACAATTTGTACAATTTTGTAAAGAACAAATGAGTGGAAAGCATGAAGGACAAAATAAAATAGAGCTATTGTGGTGCAAATATAAAAAACTAACAAAATTCACACCTTTTCATAGTTTAAATGGTTCTAATACATCAATCTAACAAACTCAACAATTCGTTATAATGTTCTCCCATTCATTTAGCCGTTATGATAAAACATCACTTTCGTAACGGGCTTCTCTAAAT
>JBMYWR010000212.1:0-5020 GCA_049607625.1 Colwellia sp. | reverse complement strand
TTAAGTATTACCATCATCGGACACCACTTTGTAAAAGCTGATTGCAATAAATTCAAACCAATAAAGGCTGTGAACCATAGCCAGTTCATTGAAAATGTTACTGCTAAATAGACTGAAATCAGTATCATAACCCCTGCAATTAAACGCAATGCTTCATTAATGTTCATCGTATAGACTCCTATTTTTTGGTAAAAATGTATTAATAACATCTGATTTCTAGTGTTTATTAGTATTTATTAATTTAGTGTTTACTAATATAATGGTTTACACTAGAATGTCAATATTAGTTAACCTTAACTAGGCTTAAGAGATAGCTTAATTTTAGGTAGTTTATTGATTTAATGTATAAAACCATCTCTAGCTTGATAGTTTTTCTTGATTCAAGGCAAATTCATGCGTCAATAGCTTGCCTATTGCAAATGAATTTAACGTAGAAGCTAGGAAAAATAGCTGCTAGAGAAGTATGTGTTAAGCCGAGTTCAGGTTAATTACCCATTGATTTGTATAGAGACTAAAATGAACACAGTAACAGATCAATTATTAGAAAACTGAACGAAGTTATAGTGATGCTAAAACTAAACGACAAGTGAGCAATAACTTAATAGGATTGATATAAGGGCAGCATAAAATAATGAATGAACAAAAAGGTTTTACCAAGCAATTAGTTAACAAGGTGTTAAATAGCCGTTTGCCCCTTTTTTTTCTAATTATCTCAATCTTGGCCGGTTTGTTTGCTCTTAGTTATACACCTCGAGAAGAAGAGCCTCAGATTGTTGTCCCTATGATCGATATTGTTGTCGATGTTCCCGGTGTAAATGCCACACAAACACAGCGGATAGTTACAACCCCCTTAGAAAAACTACTCTCTCAAATTAATGGCGTTGAACACGTCTACTCAATATCAAATAATGGTCAAGCTGTTGTTACATTAAGGTTTTATGTTGGCGAAAGTAGAGAAAAGGCACTGCTCAACACATACAATAAATTACACTCAAACACAGATAATATTCCTGCTATTGTTGCCAATTGGCGTGTCAGCCCTGTCGAAGTAGATGAGGTTCCTATCGTTTTGCTCGGTCTATGGAGTGATACACCAGAACAAATTGATGACTTTGCTCTAAGGCGTCTGGCTGAAGAAACCACCATTTTTTTGCAAGCCATAGAGGACACCAGTGAAGTAAACATTGTGGGTGGCCGAAGTCGTGAAATTCAAATAAACCTTAAGCCAGAAGAAATGACAGCGAGACAAGTCGCAATAACGGATGTGATTAATGCTATTCAAACTTCAAATAGTCTTAACCATTTAGGCAATATTACCTTAGCACATCAATCGTTGATTTTAGAAAGTGGCGATGTCTTTAGAGATATTGACAGCTTAAAAGTAGCGCCAGTACTTGTTGTCGATGGTACGTCAGTTGCACTCAAAGATATTGCTGATATAGTCGACGGACCTGCAGAGCAGAAGTCTTATCAATGGCTTGATTTTACGCCCACACATACAACAGCAAGTGGCAGTGATAAACCTTTCGTAACAATTAGTGTTGCTAAGCAAAAAGGGAGTAACGCGGTAACGGTAGCCAAAGCAGTTCATCGTAAAATGGCAGAGCTGCAACGATCTCTTTTTCCAAAAGGGGTACGTATTGAGGTATTACGAGATTATGGGCAAACCGCTAATGAAAAAGTAAATGATTTAACAACAAGTTTAGCCTTTGCAGTGTTTACTGTTGTTGTTTTTATTGGTGTTTTTCTTGGCTGGCGAGCTGCTATGGTTGTTGGGCTAGCAGTACCAATTTGTTATGGTATTACGTTATCCTTAGATTTGCTGTTCGGCTACACCATTAACCGTGTTACTTTATTTGCGTTAATTTTATCTTTAGGTTTACTCGTAGACGATCCTATAACGGGGGTTGATAACATTGAGCGTTACCTAGAAAAAGGTAAAGGTAGTTTGAAAGACAAAATTGTGGACGCCATAAGTGAAATACGTGTCCCTCTAATTATGTCGACTTTTACCATTGTACTTGCTTTCATTCCACTGGCTTTTATTACAGGGATGATGGGACCTTATATGGCTCCAATGGCTTTTAATGTGCCGTTGAGCGTTATAAGTAGTACGTTAGTTGCCTTTTTAGTAACCCCATGGTTAGCCTCAAAGCTGATAAAACCTAGAACAGTTTCCGAAACTGTTAATCGTCAACAAGGTTTTTCTCAATTTTATCGTCGTATTTTAACACCACTTCTTGAGAGTAGAGCGAAGGGGAAAGCAACGCTTTGGTTAGTGCTTGTGCTGTTTATAGCCGCAGCGCTATTGCCTGTAATGCGTCAGGTGCCTTTGAAGTTACTACCTTTTGATAATAAAAATGAAATTCAAATTATTATCGATATGCCAGAGAAGTCGACTTTAGAGCAAACAGCCGCAATATCTAAGAAGATATCTACGCTTATTCAACAATTGCCTGAGGTTAAAACTATCGCTAACTATGTTGGTGAAGCGTCTCCTATCGACTTCAATGGCATGGTTCGCCAATATTACCTACGTCAAATGCCAAATACTGCAGATATGCGAGTCGTACTTATTGATAAAACTGAAAGGGAACATCAGTCTCACGGCGTTGTATTAAGGATGCGGGCGTTGTTAAGGCCATTAAATAGTGATGGCATCAATATAAAAGTAGTAGAAGTTCCACCCGGGCCACCTGTTATGAGTACTTTAGTGGCAGAGATATATGGTGATGAATACACATCATATGAGGAGCTTCGACTAGCAGCTAAAGCGGTGGAAAATAGATTGAAATTAGAGCCTCATGTGGTTGAGGTAGATTCTTCAGTTGCAGACAATCAACAACGCCTCCGCTTTATCCTAGACAAGAAAAAGGCCGCGCTTTCGGGTATTGCAACCACAGATGTAAATCAAGCGTTAGCAGTTGCTAATGGTGGCAAGGTGATTAGTTATCTGCATGATAACCATAATGCGACATCTTTAGCTATAAAGCTTAGGTTGCCTATTGGAGAACGATCTACGATAAGTGAATTACAGCGTATTACGGTTAAAGGACGCGCTGGAATTGTTCAAAAAACTACTCCTCAAGGTATTGATATGGCTGCACAATCACTTGTCGCGTTAGGAGAACTAGGCCGCTTCGAAAAAGACTTTAATGATAAAGCTATTTATCATAAAGATTTGCAGCCTGTTGTTTATGTCACGGCAGATATTTCAGGAAGAACACCAGCAGAAATTATTGCAGATGTTAGTAGTGACTTAAACCAACCCATTAGCGAACTTAACAATATAAGTCATGACTGGCGTGCAAGAACTTTTCTTAACAGCGGTGGTAATCAAGCCTGGACGTTACCCGAAAATATTGAATTAAACTGGGGCGGAGAGGGCGAATGGCGAATTACTATTAGGGTATTTAGGGATATGGGGCTTGCTTTTGTTTTTGCTTTAGCCGCTATTTATGTCGTTTTAATGATACAAACCAAATCAGCCGCTTTATCGGGGATTATAATGTCAGCCATTCCGCTAACCGTTATTGGTATTATGCCAGGCTTCTTTTTACTAAATCAGATTGGCGAGCGAGAAATTGCGGGGGCACCTGAGCCTGTTCTCTTTACTGCTACCGCGATGATAGGCATGATTGCCTTAGCAGGTATTGTAGTAAGAAACTCATTGATCCTTATTGAATTTATTACGCAAAGTCGAAATAACGGGGAAACGATTAAAGAGTCGTTAATTCAAGCGGGAGCAATTCGAATGAGACCTGTTCTACTTACTGCAGGAACAACATTACTAGGTAATTTGGTTATTACCCTTGACCCTGTTTTTAGTGGTTTAGCCATCGCTATCATTTTTGGCATTATTTCATCGACAATATTTACCTTATTGGTTGTCCCTATTGTGTACGCATTAATATTTGATAAGCCAAATAATTTGGCTAAGGCAGAGGAATTATCATGAAAAGTTCACTAATAAAAAAAAGTATTATTCCTGTCATGGCAATTTTAATATTGCTTGTTATGGTGGTCTGGTTAGCCGGTTATTTTGACGAAAAAGTAGCACCAACTCAGCAAAATAATGCTCATTTAAAACTCACTAACAGCAGTATTAACAGTGAAAACTATAAGGTAAGTTATAGTGAAGAGGTGATTTACGAACCGGTTTCAGCGAGTATTGAGGCCAAACAAGCAACGATTATTTCTTCTCGCATTTTATCTCGTATTGAAAAAATCAATGTTCGAGCAGGAGCTACTGTACAAAAGGGAGAGTTACTTATAACGCTTGAGCAATCAGATTTAGCATCACAAGTGTCGCAAGCACAAGAGAAAGTAAATGGCTTTCAAGCACGATACCAAGAAGCGGATAAAAACTTAGCGAGAGCGAAAGAATTATATGATAAAAAGCTTATATCTACTTTTGATTTAGATAAAAATAAAGCTAACTTTCAAAGCGTTAATGCAGAGCTTACCGCAGCTAAACAAGCTTTAAAACAAGCACAAGTTACCTTAAGTTACGCAACAATAACCTCCCCAATAGCAGGTAAAGTTGTTGACCGGTTTTCTGAGCCTGGAGATACAGCACAGCCAGGTAATAAGCTTTTAGCGCTATACAATCCTTTGTCACTAAGGGTTGAAGCTAATGTACGAGAACAATTAGCGATTAATTTACAACAGGGAGAAGCTCTCAACGTTAATATTCCATCACTCAATAAAACATTAACAGCGCAGATTGAAGAAATAGTGCCAGCGGCGAATATAGGTTCAAGAAGCTTCTTAATTAAAGCGACGCTACAATTTAATGCTGAATTAATGCCGGGTATGTATGCAAAAATACTCATTCCTTCACAAAAGCAACAAGTTATTTATGTCCCTAATAATAAAGTTGCACAAGTGGGGCAATTAAACTTTGTTTGGGTTTTAGTAAATGATGAGCTACAACGTCGCTTTGTCCGAGTAGGAAAAAGTAGTAAAAATAATCAAACACTGATTCTTTCAGGGTTAAATGAAGGGGATGTACTTGTTA
>JBMYWR010000211.1:0-5088 GCA_049607625.1 Colwellia sp. | reverse complement strand
AACTTAAACGCTGTGTATTACTTGGTTATAGCCGTGAACAACTTGAATTATTAGTAATAGAACTTGCCAGAAAGGTCAGTAGCCACATAGCAATGCGCGCTAAATGTAACCTTGAAAAGCACTTTGCTATGGTGGGTTAAATTTTTTGGTAACTTGCAAAAAATGAACACAGCTAATGCTGTGTCATTTTTTGACTCTTTCGAAAAATCGTCTCGTATGGTTAACTACAAAGTCTCAAAAAACCGAAAGCTAATAGACACTTCCACTATCGACAAGAATATCAAATATGGCATGTAATAGTCGTTATAACGTTCCGAATAACCTATCTCCAGTATCAGGCCCGATATTCCCCTGTATTTTAGATACCTTTGCGCCAGTGTATTTATTATCTGACAACCTTACAGTAAATATTTTCAAGCCAGGTAATAACTCGACTGAACTAGAGGGCATCACCGTTGTAAAGGCCATACATCTTTTCCTTTCAACTTCAGGCAATTGGTTAGTAACACTGAGAATGCTTTTTCCTGAGTTTATAACCGCATCAACGATCAGAACTTGTTTTCCTTTGATTGACGTTAAAATATCATCAGTAACAAGGTCATTATTTAGGAAATGAATATCCACTACTTTGCCCATTTTCTCTAACATATCGCTGATACCTAGAGCAAACTTTAAGCCTGCTCTCATCATGACAAGAACAGAAAAGTGTTTTTGATTCAGATAATCAGTTTTTACTAAATTTTCAGCTGAAGCTTGTCCAAGATTATAATGAGCCTCTCTTAATTTATAGCCTGTAGTTTTTGAGCTACTTTTACAATGCTCTATTAACGCTTTAATTTCTGGAGAAAGTTTAGTTTCTAATACAGTTACGCTCATTCTAACTAACTCCAGAAATCTGTTTTACGGGGTAAAGCCAGTCTTTCGCAAACAACTGGGCAATACTTGATTGATTATTTTGTTTCAAATATTCCATTACAGCCTTATTTATTTTTCTGTGAGCTACTATAAGTCCAATATCAGAGCTTTCGAGCATTGGGACATCAATGATAGAGTCTCCAATCGAAGTGACTTTGATATTATGATTTCTTATTTCTTCAACAAAAAATTTCTTAAAAAGAGGTGTGACAAAATAAGGCGATTGAATATTAGATGTATTTCCATAGAGAGTATTTATCGAACCAAGCTCTTCGATTTTAGGTTGCCAAATTTCAGTTAATCCTGAAGTTAAAGCAATAACAAATGAATATTTCTGGTTTTCAACAACCCGCTCTATGTCAGCGCTAATTTTGATTTTTTCCTTTGCAAATAAAGACGCCTCTGTTCTCTTCTGCTTATTAAATTGAGTATACAACTTGTTAGCTTTAAAGAATTGATAACTTGAATAACGATCACCCACAAATATTTTTTTCAATATTTTTGCATCTATCTCTAGATAACTACAATAGTCATAAGTCGTATCATTAGTAGCAAAAGTATTATCGCAATCAATGGCTAAAACCTCAGATATATCTGTGATTTCAACTTCTGATATTAGCTTTCTTACTAGGTCTTTGGCTATGCTTTGATAGTCATAATTCTGTCTAAAGCATTTAACCCAAGATAACACGAACTCAACACAACTTTGAGTATCTTCATCCAATATAACCAACTCTTTTTTTAAGCTTGAACACATAGTTTGCATAGCGCTTATTTCAAAAGCCTTCCATGCTTCTATGTCCTTAGTTTGGATGTCTGTATTTTTTTTATCACCGACACTTTGTCTTGAGTTTTTAATAATTAACTCTGAATCCGTATCCAAATAAAAGAAGTGGTCATAACAATTTTTATCTGACTCAGTAAAAACAATATCAAAACCACCTTGCTTAACATCGCTAGGAAAAGCAAAGTGACCATCAACGAAAACTACTTCGTATTTAGCATCAAAATCGCTGATCAAATTAATAAACTCTTCACGCAAGTGATGCTTTTTATCATCGGACAGCTCTTTAAACTTACTTCCATATATCTCATCAGCAAGTTCATTTAATTTTGTCGAACCCGGAATATGAATTGCACTTACATCATTCTCATTAAGATGAGAAATGATATGACTGATTTGGTAATCTTTACCTGATCTCGACGTGCCATATATTGCTATTTTCATCAGCTTTTAATCCTACATACTTATCAAAGTAACACTCGCCATCTTTCAGAGGTTTCATTTTTTTCATCAATGCCTCTAACTCAGATAACTCCATATCAAATGGCCCATAATTGTAATCTTCATTACCATAAAATCTGCCACATGGATAAATCCCTCTTTTAGTGATAAAAATATTCGTTCGACCTACTCCACAAAGACTCCCATACATAGTGCAGTCATATTTTTTCTTCTTATTTTCATCCAGTTGCCTAACTTCAAACTGGCTTCCTTTAAAAAATTCAAGTAAGTCTTTATATTCTGGTTCAGTAACCACTAAACTTTGATCGTGAGAATCAAAAAGACGAGAGAAAGTCACATCTTTAAAGTTTTCATCAGTTAAAAACTCAAAAAGTTTCACCTGATTTTTGAGCGTCTCTTGATGGACGGTGCAATTTATAGGCGGTTTCTCTTTAAATTTTTCTTCATATTTTTTTACTCCTTTATAGACCTCATCGAACTTTTCTCGACCAACATTATGCAGTTCTTCATAACCGTCTACCGAAAAGCAAAGCTTGATCAAGCTCTGATTTTTATAGAAAAAATCAAGAATGTCTTTATTCAAAATTGTGCCATTCGTTATCGTATAAAACTGTAAGTTCTCAATTCCCTGTCGTAGTACATATTGAATAAGGTATTTTATCTTACGGTACTGTAAAAGTGGTTCTCCTGACCCAACGATGCCTATTTTAAAAGTATCAATGCCACTTATTTTTGCATAACGATGAATAGCATCAATAATACTTTTCAACTCATCAGTATTAAACTCTTGAGGTAAACCACTTAACTTTCCATTATCTTCGTTGTGGAAGTGGCAATATGCACACTTTAAATTGCACCTTTCACCTAATGAAATGCATGCTCTATCAATCATTTTCTATCCTTAAAAAGTAATGTAACAGTTTGATGATTTATCTTCTTTGGATTAAGGTAATCTGCGGCTTGTTTATTTTTCCTACAACGAATAGCTAAATCAGTTAAGGGAACTAGCTTACTGATAATTTTCTCGTAATTTTTAATACATGCTTTAAATAAGGCGGTATAGCCATTGCTATCTTGTTGATTAACGCAAGCACCATTTTCTAAGAAAAAATCAACGCCTAAATTAAACCCGCTCCATGCTGAGATCATCAAAGGTGTATTTCCCGCATTTTTTGCGCCACTCCCCAGGTCAATATCAGCACCATGTTCAGCTAAGACTTTTATCATGGATAGATTTTTTAACTGGGTAGCATGATGAACAGGAGAAAAATTGTATTTATGCTTATCCTGCTTATCAACATCGATATTAGGTAATGATAAAATGTATTTCAGAATCTCCTGATTACGACTTCTTACAGCTGTAATCAATGGAGTAAAACCATCATCTGGATTATGAAAATTAACATCGACACCTTCTAAGTCGTAAGTTTTTATGTCTTCTAACTTGCAGCTTTTAATGAGAGAAACAAACTCTATCGTTTTTACTGGATCAAATTCGGTATCAATATTTGCAAACTGCTGGGCATAAGTCTGAGGGGTTATTGACGATAAGTTTTTCACTCCCTTACACAAAAATTGAAAATATATATCATCCGATAGTAAATATACTTCATTGTTGGGCTTAGCTCTTGCTCGCCTTATCGCCACATCTGCAATTTTTTCGTCATTATTACCATCGTTCTTGTGGTTTTTAGAAATTGTTAGGCGATCTTTAATGTTATTAACCGAACTCATAACCAACCAAGCTTTCTGCTTTACTGCTGGCTTACCACGATCTTTCAAGTTATTTAGTTCTGAGATAACGATATCAGGCACGATTACTTCATCAAACGTTGCCAACAAATCCGATAAAAAATTTGGCCGTTTAATAAGAGCAGAAGTATCAACCACAACCAATTTCTGTGAATCTGTAGCGATTCCTAGTATTTCATCCGTGGGTCTTTCGAACGTCTGTGCCAATTTTATTAATTGACTTGACGATGGTTCATTTTTACCATTTTCCCAATTTGATATTACGGGGCGTGCGACATTTATTTTATTGGCCAAATCCTTCTGGGACATTTTTCTTCCCTCTCTAAGTGATTTTATGTTTTTCCCTATTTGATCTGTAATCATTAGTTACAACTCCATTTAATTTTCAGTAGGTTGGCAGAAAGCCTGTATCGAATCATAGCCAACCAACAATAATCACTCAATGAAATAAAAGGAGATGTATAAATCTATTACACAATGTATAAAATCATGACAATAATAAGCCACTGGTAATTCGTAATGGACAAATTAACTAGAGACTTTTTGGGGCTAGTAGCTTGAAAAAGCTTTTGCTTGAATAGAAAAGCAAACCAATATGTTAAAGTAAGAATTCCATCCCTAGTATTTCCCACTCACCGAAACTTCATCAGTTAATCACCATCTACTGGAAAGTGAAACTAAACATTCGATTAAATATTTGTGTGACTCTTTAAATCTTGGATTCCCAAAACATCCAGTTATGTTCTGGATGGTGCATCTTAGTGGGTAAGATTGAAACGCGAAAAGCTCTACAAATTATTGTGAAAGCTTTCGTGTACTGTTATCGCTTAAACTAAATTTTTAATAAAAAGTAAAAGGAAGTCTGCAATGAAAATTGGTTACGCCCGAGTTCACAGCAACGACCAAGATCTGCAAATCGTGGTGCAGTTTTTCAGTACAAGTTAGAAGGTGCTGCTAAAAAAGCAGTTATAAATCTGGGTGAGCTAAAACTAATAATGTTATTTACTTGCAGAATGCCTTGGCCTTTTCTAATGAGTACATACACCTCATCCAATGATATGGTAAGCAATTGCTTTTATAATTAACAAATGATTTTAAAGCGTAAATGCTTTGAGCTAGGATGGCGGTGACGGAGAGATTCGAACTCTCGATACGTTGCCGTATACACACTTTCC
>JBMYWR010000210.1:0-5225 GCA_049607625.1 Colwellia sp. | reverse complement strand
TGCGAACAAAAATAAAAATGCCAGTAAGCTTAACTGACTGGCATTACTAACAAATAAGCTCTTTAAATACTCTAAGCTTTCTGGGTTGATAATATTATTAACCCTTTCTTTCTCAATATTTTCCTAGTCAACATTTGCCTATTTAACATTTTCCTACTTAGCGAAAGCTTAGTCAGGAATAACACCTTAAATATTTTTACCTCTTTAATATGAAAGTAAATTATAAGAGCTTTCATGGTTAACTAGGACGTGTTGAGGCTTTAAACGTTTTCATTAGATGTTTAACAAAAGCTTGATTGTCCTCTTCAATACTCGATAAGGCAATCCCTAAGGGGGCTGATGTGATTAAACGGGCAAAGTCTTTAATCGATATATCTATTTTATTTAGACAGATGTGCTCTGCTGTTAACTCTTTAGATAACCTAGTTTCTATTCCTTTGAGCACTGTCATTTCATTTTCTTGAATAATATCGCTGCAATATGTTTGCCCTGCATGCAATAAGTCGGTTCGAATTAACGTACTTTTAATTTCTTCAAAAAGCCCGCCGCAACGTTCTAAAATAAAAATTTCTGTATCAGACCAAAAATCATCAGTTGACTGTATATATTGGTTTAAATGTATACGGTTATTATTGAAGTGCTCTACAACAACGGCGCGAAAAAGTTCTTCCTTTGATTTAAATTGCTTATGGATAGTAACGCGAGAAATACCAGTATAGCGAGATATCATCGAAACATTAGCCACAGCGTAGCCGTGTTGAAAAAAACATTCAGTAGCATTCGTTAGTATTTTTTGTCTTGTGTTTGACAAAGCAAATTTACTCTCTTATTAAACTTGGATAAATAATATCTTAGATTAAACATGCGTTCAACAGGTTTACACTTATTGCGAAAGTGTAAACCATTTAGTATAGTCTATTAACTTAACAAGATGATTGTTCATCATTTTTACTTTTTGGAGATCGCGTGAAAAAAACTCTTATCCTTTGCTTCCTTTTATGTTTACAAGCTTGCTCTGACCCTGCAAAAGAAATAAAGGTTCAAGATCCTAAGGTTGTTCAATTATTTACTGTTGATTTAACCAATATAACCAGTGAATATGAATTTCCTGCAACCGTATCCTCCGTCAAAAGTGTTGATTTAAAGTTTGAAGTTTCAGGTCGTTTAGTCTTTGCAAACTTAGTGGAAGGAAGCGCTATCGCTAAAGGAGATGTTTTGGCACGCATCGACTCGGCCCCTTTTGAAAGACGAGTCGCTGAAGCGAAAATTCGATATGATGATGCCGTCAGAGATTTAGCACGCATAGAAGAAGTATTCCAAAAAAATGTTGCTTCACAAAGTGCATTTGATAATGCTAAATCTCTTCATGCTATAACTAAATTAGCCTTAGCTAATGCGAAACAGGACTTAAGTTACTGTACAATAAAAGCGCCCTTTGATGGCATAGTTGCCGCAAGACAGATTGAAAACAATAGCTACATTAGTGCTGGCGATACCATTGCAAACTTACAAGATAGATCAAAGCTTTATTTTTCCTTTGATGTGCCAGAACGCATTATGACAGCCAATGCCGGAAACCGAGATATTAATGCAACAGCTCATATTATCGGACAAGAAGAAAATATTTTTGATATTTACTATGTTGAACACCAAACCACGCCAAATCCTATAACGCAAACCTATAGTGTCACTTTTGCCCTTGATGGCGAAGCTGTTAATTTATTTTATCCAGGCTCACGCGCCAGTGTAAAAATACAAAATAAATTGAGACAACAAAATGCCATTTTAGTCCCTATAGTTGCCTTAATGGGCGATAAAAACAAAGGCTTCAGTGTTTGGTTATACGACTCAAAAAGTGGTGAAGTGCACCCTGTTAAAGTAGAAATAGCAAACCTTCAAGGTGAATATGCTGTGATTGCTAGTGGCATTAAAGCAGGAGATAAATTGGTATCTGCTGGGATAAATCAAATGAGTGATGGTTTAAAAGTAAAAGAATATAAGGCTGACTACTAAGATGGACATTGCTCGTTATTCACTTACAAGACCTATTAATGTCTGGCTTATTTCATTATGTTTTATTATTGGTGGTGTTATTGCCATGGGTAATATTGGCCGTTTAGAAGACCCTGCCTTTACTATAAAACAAGCCGTCATTTTTACACATTACCCGGGCGCTAGTGCAGAAAAAGTTGAACGAGAAGTAACAGAGCAACTTGAAATAGCACTTCAACAGATGTGGCAACTTAATAAACTTGAATCGGTAAGTAAACCTGGATTTTCTCAAATCATTATGGAGGTAAAGCCAACGATTGACGGCCCTCTTTTGCCACAAATTTGGGATGAATTAAGAAAACGTTTGCGTGATGTGCGAAGCGCTTTACCCTTAGGAGCTGGTGACCCTATCGTGGTTGATGATTTTGGTGATGTTTACGGTATATATTACTCGCTAACAGCCCCAGATTTTAGTGCTTATCAAGTAAGAGAGTTTTCTCGTATTCTTCGAAGAGAATTATTAACAGTTGACGGTATAGCTAAAGTCCAAGTAGAAGGTCTTATTGAAGAGCAAATTGTTGTAGAGATTGATAGTTATCAAATTGCAGGTCTGGGTATTTCATTCCCTGAACTTAAGCAAGTATTGTCCAGTAATTTAAAACCCTTTATTGGGGGGAGATTATATGTCGGGGATAAACAAATACGTATCCCTGTTGCTAGTTCAACTAATCGTGTTGAAGAAATAGAAAATCTTTCAATGGTTTTACCGGGTAAAAACGCATCCATAAAAATTAAAGATATAGCAACATTAAGTGTTCAACCTGTTGATATTCCTAGCGGGTTGAAACGATATAATGGCCACCCAGCGATAACACTCGGTATATCCGCACAAAGTGACGTCAATATAGTAAATGTTGGTAAACATATAGAAGAAAAAATTACCCAAGTGCTTAACACGCTTCCGGCGGGGATCAGCGTGGCTTCTATTTACAATCAAGCAAAAATTGTCGATGAAGCAGTTGATGGTTTTATTCTAAATTTAGAAGTATCTGTCGCAATTGTGACCATTGCTTTGTGCCTTTTCATGGGCTGGCGCTCTGGTATTGTGGTCGGCGGGACTTTATTAGTAACCGTTTTAGGTACCGTACTGATTATGTGGCTGTATGACTTACAATTACAGCGAATTTCTTTAGGTGCAATGGTTATAGCAATGGGGATGTTAGTTGATAATGCTATCGTCGTAGCTGAAGGTATGATGCTGCGCATGGAAAAAGGTAAGTCTGCACTTGAATCCGCAAGCTTTATCGTTAAACGTACTCAGTGGCCTTTACTTGGCGCAACCATTATTGGTATTGCCGCTTTTTCAGGTATTGGCTTATCTGATGATGCAACTGGCGAATTTTTATTTTCGTTATTTGCAGTAGTGTTAATTTCGTTAATGCTCAGCTGGATAATGGCCGTATCACTTACGCCTCTTCTTGGCCGATATTTCTATAAAGTAGGTAAAGTCTCACAAGAACCAGAAAAATTATCCATTTTACATCGAGGTTATTTAGTTTTGCTTCGCGCTGCGCTTCATTGGCGCGGCTTAACCTTAGCGCTGTTAATTACTATTACCATTGGTGCTTATGCAAGCTTTGGTTTAATTAAACAAGGTTTTTTCCCGCCATCGAATACTCCTGTGTTTTTTGTTCATTACTGGGGCGCTCAAGATTCAGATATTAGAGCAACCGAAAAGAATATGAAGGCAGGCGAGCAAATCATTCTTCAAACACAAGGTATTGAATCAGTATCTACATTTATTGGAGAAAGCTCAGCAAGATTTACCTTAGTCTTTGGCCCTGAAATGCCAAATGAAAGCTATGGTTTGTTCCTTGTTCGAGCAAAAGATGCATCTCAAATACCTGAATTGGCGCAAAAGATAACAAGCCAGCTAAGCAACGCTAACCTTAATGTAGAGTTTTTTGCTGAAATCATGCAATTTGGGCCTGGTGCTGGAGCTAAAATCCAAGCTCGCTTTTCTGGCCACAATCCTTTGATATTACGCAGTTTATCTGAGCAGGCGAAAAAGATTTTTCGTCAAGATGGCTTAATACGTGACGTCAGAGATAACTGGCGAGAAAAAGGCATGGTATTAATCCCTGAGTTTGACGATATAGCTGCAGGTGTCGCTGGTGTTAGCCGCAGTGATTACAGTGATGCCATTAAGTTTTATACCGATGGATTAACACTTGGGCAATTACAAGATGGTGATTACCTTTATCCTATAGTCGCTAAAAGTGAAACGCTAACCGATAACAAGCTATTTGGCTTAGAGAATAGTTTAGTATGGAGCAGTAGCCAACAAACTTACATACCATTTAAGCAGGTTACCGGAAAAATAAGCTACGAAAGTGAAGAGTTACTTATTAATCGCCGTGATCGTGTCAGAACAATTACTGTGAAAGCTGAAGCAGGGTTTCAAGAAACCACAGGAGAAGCCTTTGCGCGCATTAAGCCATTAATAGAAGCCATCGACTTACCAGACGGATATCATCTAGAATGGGGGGGCGAGTACGAGTCATCAAGGGATGCTCAAACGGCTTTAGGGAAAGGTTTACCTCTTGGGTTCTTAGTCATGTTTATCATCAGTGTGCTCTTATTTGGACGAGCAAGACAGCCACTTATTATTTGGCTAATTGTACCTATGGCCATTGTTGGTGTTGTTGCTGGCTTATTACTTGCTGATTTACCTTTTGGTTTTATGTCATTACTTGGCTTCTTAAGTTTGTTTGGTATGTTAATTAAAAATGCCATTGTGTTACTTGAGGAAATAGACCTTCAAATTGATGAAGGTAAAGATAAAGCGGTTGCGATTGTTGAAGCAAGTTCAAGCCGTTTAAGGCCTGTTTCACTTGCTGCTATTACGACCATCTTAGGTGTGATGCCTCTTATTTTTGACCCCTTCTTTGCGGATATGTCGGTTACAATTATGGGAGGGTTAGCCTTTGCGACTATTTTAACTTTGATAGCTGTTCCGGTGCTCTATAGTATTTTTTATAAAATAGACGTGAGTAAAACTTAATTTGACCATACCTACCTCTACTCAAACCTGCGTAATAAAGAGAAAAGCACAAGCATGAGCTAAAAGCATGGACACTCATTTAAATATTAAAAGTGAGTGTCCTTGTTAATTATCTTAACTAAAAAAGTTTGGTCTGATTTAAAAGAAGTTCAGCAAGACTATGTCGATA
>JBMYWR010000209.1:0-5280 GCA_049607625.1 Colwellia sp. | reverse complement strand
GCTTCTGGTGATAAGAATTTTAAGATAGGAGATTGTAAACCTTCAACACCTGTTTCAAGTGCTTGAGCAATGTCATTCACTTTCATCCACGGCATACCTTTAGCGCCGTAAATACCAACAAATTTAGTTAATTCGTCAAGACCTTTACGTGAGAATTTAGAAGCGCCATCTGGTACGCAAATAATTGAAACACGGCCATCATCGCTATTTGCTGGGCCTGAGAATACTTTAAATTCTACATCTTTTAGAATATCAGCAACATCTACGATTTCTAACGGGTTTCTTAAGTCTGGTTTATCTGAGCCAAAGCGACGCATTGCTTCGCTGTATGGCATGCGAGGGAACTCACCTAAGTCAACATCAAGCATTTCTTTAAATAATTCAACAATCATTGTTTCTGTTACGGCCATAACTTGGTCGCTTGACATAAATGATGTTTCGATATCTATTTGAGTAAATTCTGGTTGTCTGTCAGCACGTAAATCTTCATCACGGAAACATTTAACAATTTGATAATAACGTTCCATGCCAGACATCATTAATAATTGCTTAAATAATTGCGGAGATTGAGGTAAAGCAAAGAACTTACCTTTATGCGTTCTACTTGGCACTAAGTAATCACGCGCACCTTCTGGCGTTGCAGCCGTTAATATAGGTGTTTCAATATCTAAAAAGCCTAAGTTCTCTAATGAGCTACGAACTTTTGAGGTAACTTTTGCACGAAAACGTAAACGCTCGGTCATTTCTGGACGACGTAAATCTAAGTAACGATACTTTAATCGCTGTTCTTCAGAATTATTTTGGTTTGAATCAAGCGGTAATGGAGCGGCTTTATTTAAAATAGTTAATGATAAACCAAGGATTTCAATTCCACCGGTTTTCATGTCTTTATTAACTTGCCCTTCTGGGCGCGCACGTACTTTACCTTTTAACTGTACACAAAACTCATTACGTAAAGTGTTTGCAACATTAAGTACTTCTGGTAAGTCTGGATCGTAAACGACTTGAACAATGCCCTCTCGGTCGCGTAAATCAAGAAAGATTACCGCTCCTAAGTCACGACGACGATTAACCCAGCCACATAATGTAACTTCTTGTCCGATATGGGATTCATTTACTTCACCACAATAAAGAGTACGCATTTATTTTTACCTTGATATTATTCAATTAACTGAAACTTGCACCGACGTATGCAACCTAAGTATTCACCTAAATATTCACCTAAGTAATGAAACTATGTGTTCAAACTAGATATACAAACAAGCCGAGCCAGATTTTAATGGCGCTATTATAACCCCAAACCCCTTTTAAATGCGAGATGCATTATCACTTTAATATTTGCCTTTATTTAAGTGTAAGCTTAGGTGTAAATTTAGCTGCAAGCGCCAATAAAATCTAATAAATAGTCCACAAAAAAGCATGCCCTTAATGTACTAGCATTGATCTTTTTTACAGGTGATATAGTTAATTGCCAAACAAGCTATAACTATAGGCATGCGATGGTCTCCTCTTATTCAAAAAAGAGAGAAGAGTTGAATTTAAAATTAAGTCAAACGCAATAAGGCAAAAGAATGATGAGAAAAAACATTGAGCCTCTGTTCCATTTTGTTTACAAATTAAACAACACAAGCACACAATGTGGTTCACTTATTAATATATTTTTGCTATAATCCGCGCGCTTTATTTTGGCTGCTATACTTAATCGCTAAGAAACTATGTTTTACTGGTTTGTTAGGTTAAAAGGCGGTCATTAAAAATCGCATCGCTCTTTTAAAAGTCATTTACTAATAGGTACATTATTATGCATCCCATGCTAAATATTGCAGTTCGTGCTGCTCGCAACGCTGGAAAAGTTATTGTTCGCTCTATTGAGCAACTTGATAAAGTTGAAATTGAATCAAAAGGTTCTAACGATTTCGTTACAAGCGTAGATAGAAGTGCTGAAGAAGCAATTATTGAAACTATTCGTAAATCGTACCCAGATCACACCATTATTTGTGAAGAGTCTGGTGTTTTAAAAGGCGCTGATGACAACGTTCAATGGATTGTTGACCCACTAGATGGCTCAGCAAATTTCATCAAGGGCATTCCACACTTTGCCGTTTCTATTGCCATTAAAGTAAAAGGTAAGTTAGATCAAGCGGTAGTATTTGATCCCATTCGTGGTGAGTTATTTTCTGCTAGCCGCGGTAAAGGCGCGCAATTAAATAACACTCGTCTTCGTGTTTCTAACCAAAAATCATTGGCTGGTACTGTTTTAGCAACAGGTTTTCCATTCAAACATAAACAACATAGCAAAGCTTACATGGCAATGTTTTCATCGTTATTTGAACAAAGTTCAGATTTACGTCGTGCAGGCTCTGCCGCATTAGATCTTGCTTACGTTGCTGCAGGTCGTGTTGATGGTTTCTTCGAAATTGGTTTAAAACCATGGGATACCGCTGCGGGTGAGTTATTAATCATTGAAGCAGGTGGTTTAGTTACCGATTTCACAGGCGGTCATAATCATAGCCAGTCAGGAAATATTGTTGCGGGTAACACGCGCTTATTAAAAGAAGTTCTTAAAACAATTCGCCCTCATTTAGGTGAAGCATTAAGCAAGTAATCACTCGGTTATAAGTTATAACGCATTAATCGTAATAATTTATCATTTAAAGGCGCCTTATTGCGCTTTTTTTGTTTTAATAGCTACACCTTTTATTAAAGAAAGTTTTCATGCATAACTTACCAACGCTTCAACCTAAACATAAGCAAGCTTTTTCTCAAGGTGAAGTTGCTCTCGTTGGAGCAGGTCCCGGTGACCCCGACTTATTAACCTTGCAAGCCTTTCGTTTTATGCAACAGTCAGATGTGGTTTTATACGACCGCTTAGTCAGTGAGGAGATAATGGCGTTACTTCCGTCAAGTTGCGAGCAAATATACGTAGGTAAAATGCAAGCTGAGCACAGAGTTCCTCAAGATAGAATTAATCAAATACTAGTTGAGCAAGCCAAACTCGGAAAAAGGGTATTGCGTTTAAAAGGAGGCGACCCATTTATTTTTGGTAGAGGCTCTGAAGAGGCCCAGTTCTTGTTATCAAATGGAGTAGCTTGTCATATTGTGCCAGGAATGACCGCTGCATCTACATGTGCAGCTTATGCAGGTATTCCTTTAACCCATCGTGAAGTATCGCGTTCTTGCACTCTTATTACAGGAAATGTAGCTAAAAATGGTGAATTAGATTTACCATGGCATACATTAAACGATAGCCAGCAAACGGTTGTTTTTTATATGGGCATAAAAAGCTTACCCATTATTATGGACCAACTTATACGCGTAGGAAGAAGTGAAGACACCCCCGCAGCTTTAATTCGTGAAGGTACTCGTAAAAGCCAGCAAGTGGTTAAAGGGTCGCTGAAAAACCTTGAAGCGCTAGTAAGGGCTCATAACATAAAGCCACCAAGCTTGATTATCATCGGTGATGTGGTAAATACCTTTGACGAAAAAGAACTTACTAACTTAGGTTATTTAGCTTCAACTCCCTAGTTTGTCATGGGATTTACTTGGGTTTTAAGTTGGTGTTAGTTTGGTTTTAATTAACTTTTTAATTAAGATTAAATAACACCACTTCATAGTAATACTTATACTTCAAACGCCCTTACATTACTCTAATGTAAGGGCGTTTTTTATGCCGAAATAAAAATAGTTATTAGCTTACTAGCTATTTTGACTTCTTTTCTCTGAAGGTTTACCGTTATTTTTGCCTTTGTAGTGAGAGCGCTTCGGTTTTCTTTTTTCGCCCGCTTCACTTTTGGTGTTATTGCCATTCCTATTAGCGTTGCTGTTTTTTGCTTGACCACCTTTTGACTTAGCACCTTTTGGTTTGGCATCTTTGGCTTTAGCGCCCTTAGATTTAGGCTCTGCATTCATCGAAATATTCTTTTTCGGCTTTTTAGGTTTTAGTGGACGTATCGCTCTAGAATCGCCAAGTGGGTTTACCGGTATAAAATTTTCTAACACTTTACGCTCTATATGCTGCTGAATAACATGCTCTATATCCCATAACAAGTTCAATTCGTCAGCACAGACTAAGGAAAGTGCTTGGCCGCTATTCCCTGCTCTTGCAGTTCTACCAATTCGATGAACATAATCCTCAGGAACGTTGGGTAAATCAAAATTCACAACTTGTGGTAATAAATCAATATCGATACCACGCGCAGCAATATCAGTTGCTACTAAAATTTTCACCGTTCCCTCTTTAAATGCCGCTAATGCTTTAGTACGCGCCCCTTGGCTTTTATTACCATGAATTGCAGCTGCCGTTAACCCTTGTGCATCAAGGTGTTTCGTCAGTTTATTTGCACCATGCTTTGTTTTAGTAAAAACTAAAACCTGTTGCCAATTATTCTCTTTAATTAAATAGGTGAGTACATCGGCCTTTTTCTTTTTATCTACAGCTGTAATCCATTGGGTTACTTTTTCTGCGGTTGAATTTTCTGGGTTTACCGAAATTTCAACTGGGTTATTAACTAAACCTTTTGCAAGCGCTCTTATATCGGGAGAAAAAGTGGCTGAAAAAAGTAAGTTTTGTCTTTGCTTAGGAAGCACTGCGATAATTTTTTTAATGTCGCGAATAAAACCCATATCAAGCATTCTGTCTGCTTCATCTAAAATAAGCACTTCGAGCTCTGAAAATTTCACAGCATTTTGATTATACAAGTCGATTAGGCGCCCTGGAGTTGCAACTAAAATATCAACGCCTTGCCTTAAACGCATCATTTGTGGGTTAATTTTCACCCCACCAAAAACAACACAGGTATGCAGGTTTAAGTGTTTGCCATAGGTTTCTACACTTTCTGCAACTTGTGCAGCTAACTCTCGAGTAGGTGTTAATACTAAAGCTCTAACATTGTTTGAAGAAACTTTTTTACCCGCTTTTTGGCCCTTTAAAAGGCGCTCTAATAATGGAAGCGTAAAACCTGCTGTTTTACCGGTTCCTGTTTGCGCTGCTGCCATAACATCTTTCCCTTCAATAACAGCAGGAATTGCTTTGGCTTGTATAGGGGATGGAGTATCGTAACCTTTTTCTTCAATTGCTTTTAAAATAGGTGCTGATAACCCTAGCGTGGTAAAACTCATAAGTATTCTCTTTTGGTGGGTGGTGCTTCGATGTGAAAATTTTTAACCTGAGCTCGGCTAAGTTAACCCAAGGCGATAAGTTAATTCGCGTGGAGCATACAGTAAGCTTAATACCAATTCAACTAAGTTATTGCTCACTTGTACTGGTTAAAATAATTCATG
>JBMYWR010000208.1:0-5303 GCA_049607625.1 Colwellia sp. | reverse complement strand
ACAGGGGTAGTTTTTCCGATTCATCCCACCGACGCCGCTACGCGTCGATCAGCGGTTTTCTCGGAACGTTACGATAAATAAACTCAAGCTTATTAGCTATAGCGTACTGAGACAGGGATAGTTAACACTTTCTTTCCTTGGCGTTTTAACCAGAAGAATATACCTGCAAAGGCTAAAAAAACTAAAATGATATAAACGCTTGCCATTAAAGGTGCAACAAAGAAGCTGCCTATTTGAAAACATAACGTTGCAGTTAAATAAGCTAACACAAAGCTCCATATAGCAGCAAAAGCTGCCCAACGACTTCCTACTTCATTCTTAATTGCGCCCATCGCGGCTACGCAAGGTGTATATAAAAGAATAAACAGTAGATAACTAAAAGCCCCAAGCGTTCCCGCAAAAGCGGCTTGCATCACTTGATAAGTACTCAGCTCTACTTCTTGCTCTTGTGCAACTTGTTCTAGATCAGACAAATCACCGACATCCATCCCTAAAGGATCATCGGGAGCTATACCTAACAAGTTTTCTTTAATGCTATCAACAGCCTCATCCCAGCTATCTGTAATAGATGGTGCGTTACCTTCTTCTGGGTCGCTTGGAGAATATAAACTATTAAACGTAGCAACCAAAACTTCTTTGGCAAAAATCCCCGTGATAATACCTACTCCAGCCTGCCAATTTTCTTCTTTAACCCCCATAGGCGAAAGCACCGGCATAAAGAGCTTTGCACCTTGGCTTAAAATAGAGTTTTCACTATCTTGATTACCAAACTTGCCATCTGTACCTATTGAGTTTAAAAAATTCAACAAGCAAACCACAATAACAATCGTTTTACCCGCTCCTGTTACAAAGCTGTAGGTGCGTTGCCATACTCGTTTAGCAATATTGTATAAGCTAGGAAACTCGTAGTCTGGTAGCTCCATAATATTTAACGAAGCGCCCCCGCTAAGAACTGTTTTTTTCAATAAGTAACCTGTACCTATTGCCGCAGCAATACCAACAAGGTAAAGCAAAAAGACTAAGTTCTGCCCATTATCTGGGAAAAAAGCAGCGGCAAACAAAGCATAAACAGGTAATCTCGCGCCACAAGACATAAAGGGTGCCATCATAACCGTTGTAATTCGCTCTCTTTCGCTGTCTAAGACTCTAGCCGACATAACCGCAGGTACGGTACACCCAAACCCTACAATTAAGGGAACAAAAGCCTTACCTGGCAAGCCTATCTTTTGCATTAGACTATCTACAACAAAAGCAGCCCTTGCTAAATAACCGGTACTTTCAAGTAACGACAAGCCAATAAATAAGCAAACAATTACTGGAATAAAGGTCGCAACTGTTTGCACCCCGCTTCCTACGCCTTCAATAATTGTTAATAACCAAGCAGGTAAATTATAAGGCTCTAACCAGTAAAGAGGATAATCAACAAAGGCAGTTCCCGATAAAATATCAAAAAAGTCTATAAAAGCACTTCCCACATTAATTGCAAACATAAACAGTAAATACATCATGCCTAGGAAAATAGGTATGCCTGCTAGAGGGTGCAAAATGATTGCGTCTAGCTTATCCGTCAGCTTCTCTTTATGTTTTTCTTTGGCTTCAATCTGAACAGAATCTATTAGTTTGTTTATCTCTTCTGGTGTGTACTTTTCTTTAATAACAGCTTGATAATTTATTTCAGAGTTATCCGAGTTGGATTTTATAATAGGGGTAAGTAATCTATCGATTGTTTCAAGAGAGCCTTTATCTTGTGCGCTAACCGCTACAACTTGGCAACCTAATTTTTGACTAAGCTTGTCAATATCTATATCAACCGCTTGCTTGCTATCTACTTTATTTAACACTACAACTACGGGTAACCCTAAAGCGATAAGTTCAGTTGTTAGACTTAGTTGCCTACTTAATTGATTAATATCGACAACATTGATGAAATAATCAATGTTGTTATTTTTAATAAAATCTTGAGTAATAGTGAGATCTTTTCCTTGCTCTTCTCTTGCAGCAAGCGAACTTAGACCAGGAAGATCAGATAATAATATATTTTGTTCATTAAACTTAATGGCTGTTTGTTTAGCCGCGACCGTTACGCCAGACCAATTACCTACATGTTGTTTTTTAATTTTTTTATTAGCTGCTTTATCACTGTTTAATAATAAGTTGAAGAAAGTGCTTTTACCTGAGTTTGCGAAACCAATTAAGGCAAAGTGTTTAACAAGGTTCATTTGTTAATGCTCTAGAATAGAAGAAATTAAAGGTGATCTGCAAATATTTGTTCTGCAACAGAGCGTTGAAGACAAATTTTGGTATTGTGCAAACGAAAAGCAACTGGACCGTTGAAAGGAGCTTTATGTGCCAAAGAAACCTTAGTTTGTAATGCAAAGCCTTGCTGTACAAGTTGCTCACATAGCCCTTCGTTAGCGGGTAACGATGAAATTTTGAAAACTTTGCCTTTGGGTAAATCAAGTAACGTCATGTAAATACCTTTAAAAATATTACTAAGATAAATTAATTCAACTTTCAATAATTAAAACTAAAAGCAAATGAGAATCACTACTATTTACATTTTATACCTAGTTGCTATAACATACAATTCTTGTTATTGAATCTTGATAAAGTTAATCAATTGGAGTTTTGTGAAAGAAAGTCTAATTTTTTATTTTTTATTTTTTATTTTTTATTTTTTATTTTTAGGTAAATCAACAATAAAAAAAGTTGAAGGCTTGTTAATGTAAAAAATTTACAAACATCCTTTAAAAACAATTTAACATTCATATTAATTAAAAGCTCTTTATGCTAGTGTTATTGGGGTAGTTCGCTGTTGTTAGTTATTGTTCGTGGCTTTAGTCGCTTTGAGTTGTTATCAATAAATATGCGTTAATGAAGAATAAGGTAGTTATAGAACATGATGATAGAGCAGTTTATCAATGAAAAAATTAGTCAAATGGTTGCATATGTAGAGGCGGTAATTAGCCAGTCTCTTCACTACACGGAATTAGACCAGTTTATTGTTGATACATTAGAAGAGTGGTCATTGCTCAGCGTTACAGATGAAATGCCGCATAGCACCCAAGAACGAGTGTTTTGGCACTTAATTCACGAAATTAGCTTAAATGGCGCTCAAACGCTTTCAAACAACTTGTTTTTTAAAAGTGAAATGACGAGTTGCTTAGACTTCATCAACGGTATAGGAAGCTACCCAATCGACTGCATAGGCTATAGACCTATAGCTTAACTTTACCAATTTAAGCTTAATCTGTTTACTTATAACTTCCCTTCCTCGAGTTTAGGTTCGCTATTTATAATCAATTTGTTCTATCACGCTTTCATTTCAATAGAAGATAATAAAAGCGTTACTTTTTATAGATTTTCCCTTATTCTTATTTTGTTTCTATTATCAAACTTATTCTCTTTTAGGTTATTTATCCATGCCATCCTCTTCCTTTAAGCAAGCCATTTTAAATAAGCGTATGCTTATTTGTATTTTCACAGGTTTTAGCTCTGGTCTTCCGTTATTTGTTTTATACCAATTAGTTCCTGGCTGGCTGCGGGATCAAGGGGTAAGTCTTGCTGAAATCGGTTTATTTTCCTTAATAGGTATCCCTTATGTTTGGAAATTTATCTGGTCTCCTTTAATTGACCGATATTCTTTAGGAGGATTAGGAAGACGACGCAGTTGGATGCTTGTAACACAAATATTTTTATTGTTATCTATAGCAGCTTTTGGTTTTACAAACCCTGTTGCTGACATATTTTCTGTCGCCTATTTAGCTGTTGCTGTGGCATTTTTTAGTGCAAGCCAAGACATTGTCCTTGATGCATACAGACGGGAACTTTTACCTGACAATGAACTAGGCTTAGGTAACTCTATCCATGTGCAGGCTTATCGACTATCTGGTTTAGTTCCAGGCTCATTAGCGTTCATTCTTTCAGATCATATTAGCTGGCAACTCGTCTTTATGATTGTCGCGGCTTTCATGTTAGTTGGTGTTTGTTTAACTCTTTTCATTAAGGAGTTAGAAACTGAACATGCAGCGCCCAAATCATTAAAAGAAGCCATAGTATTACCTTTTAAAGACTTTATTAACAGTAATGGTTTAAAGTCAGCTACCTATACATTAGCCTTTCTCGTTCTTTATAAATTGGGCGACAACATGGCAACGGCACTGCAAACCCCCTTCTTTATTGATATGGGATTTAGCAAAACCGACATCGGTCTTATCGCTAAAACCGCTTCTATGGTAGCAATGACGGTAGGTATAGTTCTTGGCGGGTTAGTTATGGTAAAACTAAGTATTAATCGAGCTCTTTGGATATTTGGTTTCGTACAAATTATTAGTATTCTTGGCTTTGCCGCTTTAGCTGAAATTGGTAATAATAAAACCGCTTTAGCTTTTGCCATTGGATTTGAATATTTGGGTGTTGGCCTTGGAACAGCTGCATTTACCGCATTTATTGCAAGAACAACCAACCCAGCATTTGCTGCAACTCAAATAGCACTTTTCACCGCTTTAGCCGTATTACCTAGAACCTTTGCCAATGCCACAACAGGCTTTATTGTAGAACAAATAGGTTGGACTCAGTTTTATTATTTATGTACGGCGCTAGCGGTACCTGGCATGCTAATGCTATTTAAAATAGCCCCTTGGCACGAACAAGAACAAGCAACAGCACAAGAGCAAGAGAAAGATAAGCCTGTAACTTTAGAGAAAAGTAATCTTTAAATGGTTTTTTTAAATAGTAGCGTACATACTACAACTACACGTTTTGATAAAATATAATAACTCATACCAGTTCCATTAAGTTTGTGATCTTGTTGTGGACAGGAAAAATGAATCAGGGCAAGGCGCTCAATTGAACAATAGCTGGCTATTGGGATTGAGAGAAACGCAGCCATGACTTATTTCACCAGTACAAGTGAGCAATAACACGATTGAATTGGTATTAATAAGGCAATAAAATATGTTCATCAGATTGTTTTTTTTACTACCTATAACCATGTGTGCTATTTGGTGGTGGTATTTAAATAGTAAAGGCTATAGTTTAAAGGAAGGCTTTAAAGGTTTTATGTATATATTTGCTTTCAATACAATTATTTTACTCTTTTTTGTTATGATGATGTGGTTAACACATACCTAGCAAAGTTATTAATTAAAAATAATACGCTTTATAAGATTCTACGTTCGATTAAACACGACACCTACTAAGCGAAATATTGTTTAGCTTATGAAGGCATAGAGTATTCGCATAGCGTCAAGCTTAAATAACCTGAGCTCGGCTTAACATATACTTCTCTAGCAGCTATTTTT
>JBMYWR010000207.1:0-5325 GCA_049607625.1 Colwellia sp. | reverse complement strand
TTTGTATATTTGAACTTATCAAACCTTATGGGTTTGTAGCGTAGAACCTTTTAAGAGTTCAAATCTCTATCTCACCACACATTATGAGAGCATAATACAAAAGTACCAGGCTATCTAATAAGGACTTGATATACCTAGTGTATAGATGTAAGTTATTTTTATTAAACCTAATATTTCAGTTAGTAAGCTAAAAAACATATTTTTGACATTATAATAAATGAAAACTTTACTTAGATTCAGCGAGTAACCCAAATGAAAGTAAAAATTGACGATATCATTGACGCAGTAGATTTTGATAATGATATGAGTGAGTCGTATTTAAACACGAGAACTAAACAAGTCTGTATGTTTACTAATGATGTGCTCAGAGAAGCAGAACGTGATATAGACTTATCTGATTCCGCACCGTGGTATCGTGAAGCAGTTACTAGTGCTAAACATTATGTAGAAAACAAGGAAGACTATGTGTCTTTACCTGAAAAATACGACTTTAATGAGTACCATGTCATAGAGAAATTTATCGATAGTTTGGTTTTTCCTAAGCAATCAGAAATGTTATCCCAATCAATACTTGGTAAAGGTGCATTTCGACGTTTTAAAACTGTGCTAGATAAACTTGGGTTGGTAAATGAATGGTACAAGTATCGAGATCAACAGTTACGAGAGTTTGTCGAGTTGTGGTGCAAAGAAAATAATATTGACGCTCATTAGCTTAATTATTTAAAACTAAACTAGTACTGCTAACCGTTTATTAGTTTAGTTTCATATGATAGTAATTTTATTATTTTGCTCTTAATGAGGTGTTCCTTAAACTAAAAGGATTGAATATGAACTTAAAGAAATCGTCATGGAAAATAGCTAGTTTTCTTTTGGTTTTATTTTTGATATCAAAGCCTGAGCTTATGGCGTTAAGTCTCTTAATTGACGGTATTGGATTGGAACTTTTCATCTTGCTATTAGAGGTACAGGCAATAGCCGTTTTTGGACATTATTTTCAAAATGTGTTTAAACCTGTCGTAAAGCCTATTTATAAAAACATTCAAAAATTAGATCCTTTTTTCTTTATTCCAACTAGAGCCATTTTAGTTCAATATCCTATTGTTTTTGTTCATGCTATTCCTGGCTTTATTGTATTTTCAATCGGATTACTGTTTGTTAAGTTTAATTCGTTATCGACTTAGGTAGGCTTAGAATAATGAATAGATTAATGCTTGAAAGTTTTTCTAGCGGAACAGTTTTTATTTAATTGTCAGAAATATCGATAAGCCCAAGTTTTTTCGTCAATAGGACGTTATGTATGAAGGAGTTGTTATGTCGCTAAATGCAAGTCATGCATGGAGAACGATGCAGCAAAAACAGAAACGCTGTGACAGATGTAAATTATTTTATCCCGAGACTTTAAATAAGTGTGATCATTGCTCTGATCTTAATAACTCTCAACTTGTGTATCTCAAGTTTCAACACATAAAGGCTCAGCGGGATAATTCTGCTTTTGGTAAATCCTTTTTGTTTTGTGCACTCATTGTTGGTTTACTATTGTTGCTTAGTTTTTTATAGTCTCTATCTTAATAGGTTATGAATGATATTTAAGTGAGACTGACCACTGTTTACTTAAGTTATCCTTACTAAATATGTACTGAACCATACCTCATCCTTTTAGCTAAGCATTCACACTCGGAGTTATTTTATTGAATTTAAGTAAAGCCTTAATACTTGTCACCTCATTACTGTCGTCAAATGTTTTTGCTTCAATGCAAGATGAAATTAATCATTTACTCCAATATGTTGCCTCAACTAACTGTCAATATGAAAGGAATGGAACCAAATATAATGGTGAAGCCGCACAAAAACATATTAAGACAAAGTACCAGTACTTTGTTGACGATATTAAAACGACTGAAGATTTTATTATGTTTTCAGCGACAAAGAGTAATATGTCAGGTAAATATTATAAAATACATTGCCAAGGTAGCTCAGTTGTTAGAAGCCAGGAGTGGTTACTAGCAGAATTAAAGCGTTACAGATTGCTTCATAAAAAATAATATGGAAAGTAACAACAAGGGCATTCAATTAAAAATATGCTAAATTATCAAAAAATGAGTAAAAGCAACGGCCAGTTGACAAAGTTCCAAGCGCACTTGCTAGTGTGCAACCGTCATGTTTTCTATGATAGCGGCTCAATTACACAAAAAGGAATAGAAAATGATATTAGCAAGTAAAATAACCCGCTTAAGAAAACAACTCGGTTGGTCGCAAGAAGAACTAGCGCATAAAATGGATATATCTAGGCAGTCTGTATCGAAATGGGAAAGCACTAACAGTATTCCTGATTTAAATAAAATTATAAAATTAGCAGAGATTTTTTCAGTTTCAACTGACTACCTTTTAAAAGATGAAATAGAAGAGCTAAGCCAAGATGTTCATACACAATCTAGTGCTGTAGCAGAAGTTGATCTTGAAAAAGCACGGTCGTATATTAAAAGTAAAGGGGAGGTTGCTTCAAACATAGCTAAAGGTGTTGTTTTGTGTGTAAGTTCAGTTATCCCATTATTATTCTTACTCGCCATGGCTGACACTCATCGTTTAAATTTAACTAACCCAGTAGCAACCGTTATAGGTATTACAGCCATTGTGGTTTTTATTTCTGTTGCAATTAGTTTTTTTCTTAAAGCAAATCAACATGAAGAACTTATAAGCTCAATAGAAGATAAACCTTTTGAATTAAGTTACGGGGTGCATAGTATTTTTAAAGAAAAGTTACAACAATTTAAACCCACATATAATTTAAAACTTACCTTATCTATTTTTCTTTTTATATCGAGTTTTCTTCCATTGATGATATCAAGTATCTTTTTCTCTGGAGCTGATATCGCCTTAATGATGGTTATAGTGCTACTTCTATTTATCGTTACAGGTTTGTATATCATTATACCTGTTACCATGACGTATGATGCTTATCATCAAATTATAGAAGATAAAGAAGATGAAACTGAAAAGTCTTTACGTGCTAAACGCGCTGAGAAACTTGCAGCATTCTACTGGCCTTTTTTAACAGCAATCTATTTAGGTGTTAGTTTATGGACAATGGCTTGGGGAGCAACTTGGATTATTTGGCCGGTTGGGGCGGTACTTTTTGCGGCTCTAGTAGGATTAAGAGAATTATTTGTAAAAGAAGTTCACAGTTAAGTTATATCTTAAACCTAATTCAATTGAAGCCGTTATATTTCCTTTTATATAAACATATAACGGCTTTTTACTTAATTATTTAGTTACTTAGTTAGGTTGCGATACCATTAAAAAAGATATGATAAAAATTATTGGCATCTTGATTTATTTCTGTGCCATCTATTGATAAATTCATATCAGGAATTGACTCAATTGCACCAGCAATGATGTTTTCAGCGACTAATAAATTGGTTGCTTTGATGCTGCTGTCCATTATGCCTTCATTGATTAACTTACCAAATTGGCTGCGAATTTTAGTGGTCTCAATTTCTAAGTTTTTACGCGTTTCATGTGGGAATGACCACATCGTGGCATAGCGAATCAATGGGCCAACTTCTCCAACTTGAATGTCGAATAACCGTTGTGCCGCGTATGCAAGTTTTTCTATGCCGGATACTTTCATATCACTAGCCTGTTGTAAGACCGTTTTTTCTATTGTTAAAGTTCTTTCAAAGCACTTTGCTAATAAATCGTCTTTATTCTTGATATGATAGTAAAAAGCGCCTTTTGTAACGCCTAATGACTTGGCTATTTCGTCTAAAGAGGTGCCTTTAAAGCCTTTTTGGTTAAAAAACCTTGTACCTACACGATAAAAAGCTTCTTGTTTTTTTCTGTTTTGAGTTTTTTTATCAAATCCATCAGGCGCTGTTGATAATTCATCAAAATCGAAATGAGAAAACTCAAAAGATTGGGATTTTTTAAGGCCTGTTTTTATTAAAGATACCCAGTCACTAAAAGCGTCATCTCGTTGGTGAATAGGTACATTGGTTAACCAAACAGGTAGCCATAAAATAGTACCCCAAATAGCGTTTGAAGTTTTAGCGGGGTCTACTTGTTGAATGCTGCCATCAGTTTGACCTTCTTTTATCAAGTTGATTACTTGGATAACAAAGTTGCGATAATATTGTGATATTTCTTTTTTATGTTCGTTTGATAATGATGCTATCTCGGTTAAACCAGCTAAATGCCCTCTATTACCATTTAAAATATCATTCCAACAATCAAAGTTAAGCTTTAACAAGTGTTCAAGCTTATTTATGGCTGATCCATTATGCTCTAGGGCAATATCAACCATTGCTTGCATTTCAACACAAGTATTTAAGTAACACTGATAAACTAACTCTTCTTTAGTGCTGACATAATAATAAAGGCTCGTTTTGGTAAGTTTCAACTCATTTGCAATTTGTGTCAGGGTTGTACCACGTGTACCGTGGATGTTAAACAAATTAGAAGAGACCGATAATATTGTTTTATACTTTTGGTCATGCTGACTTGTCTTGCTAAAAGGCGAGCTTATTTTGTTTTTTGTTATTGGCATTCGCTTCTCTAGATTGGCATTAACTTTTAATTACTGTCAAAGTTACTCTACGACAGTCAAAAATTATACTTAAAGTTCAATTCATTCTAAGTTATCAAATTCTTTTACACAAGCTAAGAGTGAATATATTAATTCCGTACGCATAAGCCCTTGTATTGTAGTGCTTATATTTATTTGGTTCTCTTTGGGTTTATCATACAAATCAAAAAATATAGCAAATCATTTAAAATAATACTTGTAGGTAACTAAAACATACTGTAAGTTCAAATACCAATTATCAAGATTGATAAAAGATTTAGAAATTCAAATCGGAATAGTTAAAAAAAAATAATAAATTAATTACCCGAACTATGGGAATAAGAAATGAGCTTACAAAATCAAGATATAAAAATAAGTCAGGTAACAGCAGATAAGGTTGTTGACGAGATAAAAAAAATGACTGCGAAAGAGGGCAGTTTTGAAGTGGTTAATAAAGTTAGAAATGATATCGAGTATAACGTTTTTAAAACACTTCCAACAAACCTCGGCGCAATGTATAAAATGGCTGCCGATAATTATGCAGATGAAGATTTTATCATTTACAAAAATGAGCGACATAGTTTTAAACATTTTTATCAACAGGCTTGTGTTTTTGCAACATTGTTACAAGACGATTTTTCAATTCAAGCGGGTGATAAAGTTGTTATAGCGATGCGTAATTATCCAGAATGGATTGTTGCCTTCATGGGGATAACCCTAATGGGCGGTGTTGCTGTACCATTAAACGCTTGGTGGCAAGAAGA
>JBMYWR010000206.1:0-5356 GCA_049607625.1 Colwellia sp. | reverse complement strand
GCTTCTTCTTGCCAATGGAATAAGTCTAACGTTTTACCAATTTTACGGTGATCACGTTTTTCTGCTTCTGCTAAACGAACGATATACGCTTTTAATTGTTTTTTATCTGCCCAAGCCGTGCCGTAAACACGTTGTAGCATTTTGTTTTCGCTATCCCCACGCCAGTATGCTCCAGCAAGTTTCATCAACTTAAAGTGATGACAATGGCGCATACTTGGAACGTGTGGCCCACGACACATATCAATGTATTCTTCATGATGATATAGCGCAGGTGTATCATCTTGACTTATATTCTCGTCAAGAATTTCTACTTTATACGTTTCGCCACGTGCTTCAAAAGTATCACGTGCTGTTTGCCATGAACCAACCTTTTTAACGACTTGATAGTTCGTTCTGGCTAATTCTGTCATACGCTTTTCTAACTTAGCTAAGTCATCTTCTGTAATGGTATGCTCTAGATCAACATCATAGTAAAAACCATTATCAATAGTTGGACCTATCGCCATTTTCGTGTCAGGCCATAACTGCTTAATCGCATGTCCTAATAAATGAGCACATGAATGACGGATTATTTCCAATCCTTCGTCATCTTTACTGGTAATTAATTGTAATGTTGCATCTTGTGTGATTAATTCACATGCATCAACTAATTGGCCATCAATACGGCCAGCAATGGTTGCTTTTGCAAGCCCTGGGCCAATATCAAGGGCAACATCCATGATACTTACAGCATTATCGAAAGAGCGTTGAGAACCATCTGGGAGAGTTATAACAGGCATTATTTTTCCTTAAGTCAGTGGTGGCACATACCAAGTGTCACTTGAGATTTTGAAATACAGAATTTTAAAAAAGTGAATTGTAGAAGTCTTGCCTTTATATAACAAGTAATTTATCTACTTTAAGGGAATATTTTCATCAATTAGCGTGGTTATCTGCGTTGTTTCGATATCAAAGCCAATTTTTCTAAGTATAACGCCTTTAAAAACTTATTAACGAGTATTTTCCTAACTGAATATGTTGATGCAATATTGAATTTTTTTTATTGTGATCTTTTTCCCAATATTAGAAATTAGTCTATGCTAATAAAATGCATTTACAAATCCCTGCCATAAATTCTGATAATACTTACGAGTACCTTGTCGAAAATGCTTCGTTTGGTATATGTATTATAGATCTTGACGGAAATTATTTATTCGTTAATAAAACTTTATCGACGATTACAGGGTTTGATAACGCCGAGTTATTAAAGCAAAATCATACCAAGCTATTTAACACTTCATACGTGGTTAGTGAAAACGGCTTCATGAATGTAGACCAACCTGCTACTTTTAAGTCTAACTTCACAGAGCAAGTCTCTTATCATAGAAAAAACAACACTAGCCACACACTCCTTATGAGTTGTCAGTTAATACCTTTTGAAAATACCCATCGTATCATCGCGACACTCCATAATAATGCTGACGAAATAACCCGAATTCTTTCTAGAGATAAAAACGAGCATTTTAATCGTATTGTCAAACAAGTTAGCAATGATGGCATTTGGGATTGGAATATAAGCCAAAGTACAATTGATTTTGATGAGCGTTACTACACTATGGCAGGTTATAAACACGGGGACTTATCGCCACGTGTTAGTGAATGGTATAAAAAAATACATCGCAACGATGTAACGACAGTGATTAAACACTTCAAAGCCTACATGGCTGGTGAAATTGAAAGTTATGATGTTGAATTTCGCTTTAAGTGTAAAGATAACAGTTATATGTGGATTAGGCAGCGAGGCAAAATTATTGAGTTAGATGCTAACAAGAAACCACTTCGTTTTGTTGGTACGCACTCTGATATTAGTTTACAAAAAGAATATGAGCATGAAATAACCTTACAAGCACACTTCGATTCTTTAACTTTTCTACCTAATCGCTTTTTATCACTCGACAGACTAAATGTAGCTTTTGAAGAAGCCAGAAGAAATAACACTTTGGTTGGGTTGTTGTTTCTTGATTTAGATGATTTTAAGAAAATTAATGACACATTAGGACATGAGGCGGGGGACGATGTGTTAATTGAAGCTGCTGAACGGTTAAGAAGTGCAGTTAGAACTGTTGACACGGTTGGTCGCCTAGGGGGCGATGAGTTTATCGTTATTTTAGGTGGTTTAAAAAATGAAAATGAAATACAGCCGATTGTTGATAATCTTCTTAATAAATTTAGGGCTTATTTTACAATAGCAAAGCGAGAGCTAAAATTAACGACCAGTATCGGCATTGCATTCTACCCCATCGATGCAAAAGACACTTCTACCTTATTAAGGCATGCCGACTCTGCTATGTATGATGCCAAGGCAAAAGGCAGAAACACTTTTTCCTATTATACTTCCCAAATGAATACCATTGCTCAACGACGTTTAACAATAGAAGAACAATTACACGAAGCATTAGCAAGGAATGAATTCTATGTAGTTTACCAACCTAAAGTTGACTTTGTTTCAGAAAAAATTATGGGCGCAGAAGCTTTACTAAGGTGGCGCAATAAGACATTAGGCGATATTTCACCCGACGAATTTATACCGATAGCAGAGCAAACAGGTTTTATTATCCCTTTGGGTGAGTTTGTCCTTAAAGAAGCGTTAATGCAGGCGAAAATATGGCAAACTACGCTATTAAAGTCTTTTCAAATTGCGATTAATTTATCGCCTAAGCAATTTAGAAATCCAGCCTTTTTTAATGTGGTTAAAAATAATATTGAAGCACTAGATATATTACCTCAAACGGTAGAGTTAGAGATTACCGAAGGCGTGCTACTTCACGGTCATAATTACATACAAGATATTCTCCTAAATATTACGGAATTGAACATTAAACTGGTAATGGATGATTTTGGTACCGGTTACTCTTCCTTGAATTATTTACGTGAATATTCATTTGATGTTCTAAAAATAGACAAAGGTTTTATCAAAGAAATTAACAATTCAGCCAAAGATAAGGCATTAATTCATGCGATGATTTCTATGTCACATGCTTTAGGCATAAAAGTGGTTGCAGAAGGGATAGAGCAACAAGGACAATGGGACACATTACAGCAACTTGGCTGTGATTATGGGCAAGGTTATTTACTTAGTAAACCGATAGAAATTGAGGCCATGACACTTATTTTGCAAAAACAAGCGTCAATCCTCTAGGATTTCTTTTAATTAACTTTCGCTATTTGAAACTATAGATAAAGCCATCGCTTCGGCAACCTTTATGCCATCGATACCTGCTGACAAAATACCTCCCGCATAGCCTGCTCCCTCGCCTGCTGGATATAAACCTTCTACATTAAGTGATGCTAAAGACTCTTTATCTCGTGTAATTTGAATGGGTGATGATGTGCGTGTTTCAACAGCTGTTAATGTCGCATCATTCATTGAAAAGCCTTTAATCTTTTTCTCAAAAGCAGGTATCGCTTCACGAAGAGCATCAACTGCGTATGCTGGTAACGCTTCACTTAAATCACAATAAGTCACACCCGGTTTATATGAAGGGATCACTTGACCATGTTCGCCTGTTTTCCTTCCAGCAAGAAAGTCTCCCACCAATTGCACAGGTGCATCATAATCTTTACCGCCCATACTAAAAGCTTTCTCTTCAAGCTTCCTTTGGAATTCAATGCCAGCTAAAACATTCGAGCTTGCGCCATCATCTGAAAAATCACTGGGGTCTATACCAACCACAATCGCACTATTGGCATTGCGCTCATGACGTGAGTATTGACTCATCCCATTGGTAACGAGTCTTCCCTCTTCTGAAGCTGCTGCTACAACAGTACCACCTGGGCACATACAGAAACTATAAACAGAACGACCATTTTTACAATGATGAACAAGTTTGTAATCAGCAGCGCCTAGAATTTTATTTCCTGCATTATCGCCAAAACGAGCTTCATCAATTACTGATTGTTCGTGTTCTATTCTAAATCCTACAGAAAAAGGCTTAGCTTTTATAAAGACACCTGCATCATTTAGCATTGAAAACGTGTCACGTGCGCTATGGCCAATAGCTAACGCTATATGGTTTGTTTCAATCACTTCACCAGAAGCCAAGGTTAAGCCTGTTACCTTCTTCGCTTGATGTGTCGCTTCTAATTCAAGGGGTAACTCTGTTTCAGTTTCTTCAAAATGAATTTGTTCAACGCGCTCTCCAAATCGAATTTCCCCACCTAATGCGATAATATTTGCGCGCATTTTCTCTACCATGGTCACAAGTTTAAATGTACCAATATGTGGTTTACTTACATAGAGTATTTCTTCAGGTGCTCCTGCATCAACAAACTCATGTAATACCTTACGGCTATAGTGCTTTTTATCTTTCACTTGGCTATATAATTTACCATCAGAAAAGGTACCTGCACCGCCTTCACCAAACTGTACATTAGACTCTGTATTTAATATTTTTTTACGCCAAAAACCAAAGGTGTCTTTTGTTCTTTGTCTTACATCTTGGCCTCGTTCTAAAATAATAGGTTTAAAACCCATTTGTGCTAGAACAAGGCCTGTGAACAAACCGCAAGGACCCATACCGATAACAACAGGGCGGTGTGGCAGTGTTTCAGGAGCTTGTGCGACAAACTTATATGCCATATCAGGCGTTTCTTTAACATCGTTATCTTTAGCAAACTTTTCGAGTAATATTTTATCGTTGGTTGTTTCAACGTCTAATGTGTACATCAAAAAGATATTCGCCTTTTTACGCGCATCATAACCACGTTTGAACAAGTTAATTTTAACAAGTTGCTCTTTTTCGATACTTAACTTGCTTAGCACTGCCTGTTCAAGTGCTTGTTCTTCATGATCTAAAGGTAATTTTATATTGGTTAAACGTAGCATACAGAAACTCGTAAAGAATTTAATTTCCGCTATTTTACCTGTGCGCCAGTATTTTTGAAACAAAAGTTTGTCTAACAATGTATTGAATTTAGCGACAGCCTAGGTATGATCCTTATTTATTTTACTATCTATTGAGAGAATTATGGCTTTTGTTGTTACAGACAATTGCATTCGCTGTAAATACACTGACTGTGTGGCGGTATGCCCAGCAGATGCGTTTTTTGAAGGTCCTAACTTTTTAGTGATAAACCCCAATGAATGTATCGATTGCGACTTATGCCCTGTTGAGTGCCCTGCTGACGCTATTTATCAAGAAGATGAAGTGCCAGAGGATCAAAAAGAATTTATTCAACTTAATGCTGAACTATCACAAGTATGGCCAAGAATAACTGAAGTAAAAGCCCCGCCCGTTGATGCTAAAAAATGGGATGGTGTGCCTAATAAAATAGAATTTTTAGAAATAGATTCAAACTGATCTTCTTTTACTTCTCC
>JBMYWR010000205.1:0-5413 GCA_049607625.1 Colwellia sp. | reverse complement strand
TCAATACTTTCTAACTCGGCTGAAAGTTTATCAACATCTGTATCATCTATTACCTGAGAAACAGGCTGTACGAATGTATGAGAAATGGCTTTATTATCATTTATCGAAAGTTTATCCGAAGCGGGTTGATTTAACGCGTTAAGCTCTGAAGCAGTAAAATCAACAGATGTTTTAACCTGCTCTTCTACTGTTATCGCATGTTTTTGCGGTTTAAACGCCAGTAATCGCAATAACACCATATCAAATGCCGCTTGTTCATCAGCAGCATAAGGCAAATCTTTTCTACCAGCCAAAACAATTTGATAATAAAGCTGCACATCTTCTGGGCTCATGGCTTGAGAAAACTTTGCTAATAATTGATTATGCTCAGGTGATAAATCAAAGTGCCTATCCACAACCTGCGCCATAGCAACTTGATGTAATAGTTGAATTAGTTCAGCCATTAAGCGGCCATAATTTGGAGCATAGGATGCAATATCTAATGATAAAGACATTAAGGTTTGAGCATCTTGTTTTATCAAGGCGATTAAAATTTTATATACCCAATGATGATCTACGCCACCTAACATTTTCTGAACGTTGCTAGCGATTATACTACCTTCGCCTTGCGCAATAGCTTGATCCGTTAAACTTAATGAGTCACGCATACTACCACGCGCAGCTTTTGCTAATAACGAGATAGCTAACGGCTCTGCAGAAACTTTTTCTGCTGTTAAAATGATGTTAAGTTGCCTCTCAATTTGTGGTACTGCTAACGCTTTTAGATGGAATTGTAAACAACGAGATAAAACGGTTACGGGAAGTTTTTGCGGATCTGTCGTTGCCAGAATAAATTTAACATGCTCAGGTGGTTCTTCTAAGGTTTTTAATAAAGCATTAAAACTGCTTCTAGAAAGCATATGCACTTCATCTATCAAATAAACCTTATAACGCCCTCTTGTCGGTGCATATTGAACGTTATCAAGAATTTCTCTCGTGTCATCCACCTTGGTTCTTGAAGCAGCATCAATTTCTAATAAATCAACAAAGCGCCCCTGATCAATATCTAAACAAGTATCACATTTACCGCACGGTTCAGCAGTAACACCAATGTCGCAATTCAAACTTTTAGCAAATATTCTAGCAATCGTTGTTTTACCGACTCCTCGCGTGCCAGTAAACAGGTAAGCGTGATGTAAGCGTTGTTGTTTTAAGGCGTTAGTTAGCACGGTAACTACGTGCTCTTGCCCCATCAATTCATGAAACGATTTAGGTCGCCACTTTCTCGCTAAAACTTGATAGCTCATAAAATCCTTATTCACCTTCATATTGAAGGAGTGAAGTAACCGATAATCCTAGATCAGCGAGCTTTTTCTCGCCACCCAAATCAGGTAAAGAAATAATAAAAGCTGCATCAGATACATGTGCACCGAGTTTTTTTATTAGTTTACTTGTTGCTTCAATAGTGCCGCCAGTGGCAAGTAAATCATCAACAATAAGTACTTTATCATTACTTGTTAAAGCATCCTGATGAATTTCGAGCGTATCTGTGCCATATTCAAGTTGATAATCTTCTGCAAAGGTTGCTCGAGGAAGTTTGCCCGGCTTTCTCACAGGAACAAATCCGACACCTAATGATAATGCTAAAGGTGCCCCAAATAAAAAGCCACGAGCTTCTGTCCCAACGACTTTAGTGAAGCCTTGGTTTTTAAATTTATCCGTTAACAAATCAATTGTTAATTGAAATGCATGAGCGTCATCTAAGATTCCCGTTACATCCCTAAATAAAATACCTTTTTTAGGGTAATCAGGAATAGTGTGTACGGCGCTTTGAAGTTGTGAAATTTGTGTTTCTGTCATTATTAGCAATATTTTTTATTTAGTATTGCTAAAGAATAATGGAAAACGAACAGTTTTTATAGTGAATGTACGAGAGAATTTTCAACCAATAGTTGCTTTAAGTGTTGTATGAATAACTTTTCATCAATTGGTTTTGAAATTACCTGCTCTACTAAGGTAAGTTCTGGAAGATTTGTAAATGTACTGATGTCTTGAGTGCTCATAAATATAATCGGCACCTGTGCAGTAACTTCTCGTGATTTCAGATTGGTGATTAATTTAATCCCATTCATCACAGGCATAAGATGATCAATAATATATAAGTTAAAAGTCGCGTTCTGAGCTTTTTCTAAGGCATCTAAACCATTATTCGCACATTCAAAGGTATAGCCTAACTGACTAAGCAAAACAGCAATTTTTTCACGAACAGGCTGTTTATCATCAACGATTAAAATATGCATATTATTGATCTACTCTTATTAATGATTAACTTAAAACCGTAAACCAACCCATTAACATAGGAAGCAATGGTGCAGCAATTAATGCTGTAAAGGCAGCAAATAAATGACGTTTTGATGAGCTATCTTTAAAATTTTCATGTTGTGACATCTTTACTCTCCGAAATAAACTACAAAATGAACGGCGCGAATTCTAGCCGAAATGTTGTCATTTAGATAGGAATATTTGATCTAGATCAAATATTTTAGGTACTTTCTACTATGCTGAAGACATAAAAAAACCAGCCATAAGGCTGGTCTTTGTAAGTCTTTGCTAAATTAAATAGACTTGCCTTTACGTGCGGCAGTATCTTTAATATAACTAACCCATCCTTTAGCACCCTTACGAGTTTTAGGATCTTTCATTGCATTTTGAATAGCAGCATAAGCTTCTTTGTATTGTGCAAGATAGAAATGAGATTCTGCAATGCTCATATACAATCTACCTTTATTTGGCACACCTAAGTCAATCGCTTTATTTAAAGCAACAACCGCTTTTTCAAACTGCTCATCCTGAGCTAACAACGTACCTTGTTTACTATAGTGTTTAGCTTCATTTGTCATTTTAGCTAATTCACCATAGTATTTAGCAGCTTTATCAATATGTTGTGCTGCATGCCAAGCATTAGCTAGCGAATAAATATTGGTATCATCTCGTTTAACAAGCCCTGATGATATATGCTTTTCCAATAATTTTGCTGATTTGAAAGGCATACCATTTTGTGCATATAAACTAGCTAACGTTTTGATTTCAGACTCTTTTTCAAGGTATCCTTGTTTATAAGCCAAATCTAACGTAGCCATACCACGATCATAATCTTCAACTAAAAGATAAAAATTCCCTAATTGTTTCCAGAAAGCTTTTTCGTTAGGAAAAAGTTGTACCGCTGTTTCTAGAACCTTTACGGCCTCTTTATACTTCTTAGTCTCATAATAAGACGTTAGTTTTAAGATGTAAGGATTTTTATTATGTTTATCACCGTAGGCTGCTATGGCATTATCCGCAGGTGTGATCATTTTAGACAAGCGTTTTAACTCATAGTTTGCTTGAGCAATTTTCACCCAAGTGTCACCATCAGATTTACCTGTAAAATCCATCCAAGCTTTATAATTTGCTAAAGCACCTTCATATTCTTTTGTTTGCATCTGTAAATCAGCTAACAATTTAATTGCTTCACCGTGATCAGATTCATTCAAAATATCAGGACCAACAGCTTTCTTTAAATATTCAATCGCTTTCGCTTCTTGATCACCTAAAGTTGCGTACATTACAGCGATATAACGAGCCAAAATAGCTTTGTCATAATCGCTTTTTGCATCGATCTCTAAAAGTAAAGCAAGTGCCCCTTTGATATCATCAGTAGAGTAAAGCTCAAATGCTTTACCCACTTTCTTACCAACTGAAGGCCCCATTAAACGAGTTTTACGCTTTGGCTTTTCTGACTTTTCAGCACTTGCTGCGCTAACATCAAAAGATGTCGGCAGCTGTACTAATACTAATGAAGCCAATAAAGTTAAAGATGTTAAAATCTTATTCATTATTATGAACCTCCATCCATTTTAAAGTCTAATTGTACCGTTAAACCCGTTTGACGTAATGGTTTACCATCAACAACTTTTGGTTTGTACTTCCATTTGCGTAAAGCACGTCTAGCTTCTTTATCAAAAATACGTTTTGGTTCTGCATCGATAACAGTTACATCTTCAACACCACCAATCTCATTAATAGAAAATGAAAGTTTAACCCAACCTTCTTTACCATCACGAGCTGCTTGTATCGGATATTTCGGTTCAATACGAACAATTGGTGTTGCATCACCATCACGACCAAAACCTGCACCTGGAGCCGATATACCAGCATTTGCACCTGCTAATTGTACACCAGGCATATTAAACGTTAATCCACCAGATGTATTATTAACTTCAGGCTCTGGAGCCTGAGGCTTAGGTGGCGTTTTAGGCGGCGGCGGCGGCGGTGGCGGCACACGACGTCTTTGTTCAGCAGCTGACTTAGGTGGCGTAGTGTTAACTTCAACAATAATATTTTCTAATTTTTCTTCTTCCCTTCTATCACCACTGGATATAAGAAAAGCCATAAAAGAAAATAATGCAAAAGTAACAGCTGCGCCTAGTAGTATTGATACTAATAAGCGAACCATATAACTACCCCTTAGCTGCAGCGATAGAAATTCTGTCTATGCCCGCTTCTTTAATAGCGTCCATTACTTTAACAACAACGCCATGCTTAGCGTCTTTGTCTGCTTGAACAATCACAACTTCACTTGGTTGTTCAGCGAGTAATTTTTCAATGTTAGCCGCTACACGTTCTATATCAACACGACGTTTATCTAACCAAATTTCACCATTATCTTTCACCGCAATGAAAATATTAGCTGACTTTTGTTTAGACTGATTAGCCGCTTTAGGTTTATTAACTTCAATACCAGCTTCTTTAACAAAAGAAGTAGTTACGATAAAGAATATAAGCATGATAAATACGATGTCTAGCATCGGCGTCATATCAATTGCCGCTTCTTCGTCTTCACGAATACGTTTACGTGCCATTCTAATCTCTCTCTAGTGATGAGGTAAACTGTCAACCAGTTTAGCCTTTGCTAGTTTAACTTTAGCGTCTAATCTTGTGCTAAAAAACACACCTGATAATGCTGCAACCATTCCCGCCATAGTTGGGATAGTTGCCATCGAAATACCAGAAGCCATTAGACGAGGGTTACCTGTACCTTGTTGAGCCATAGTTTCAAATACTGAAATCATACCCGTTACTGTGCCAAGTAAACCAATCAGTGGACACATTGCCACCAAAGTTTTAATCGTAATCATGTTACGTTCAAGTAATTCTGCCGTTTCGGAGATCCATGTATCTCTAATTCGATGTGCATACCATGATGTTGTATCAGTTCGTGCATCCCAATTTGCGATAATTTCATCACGCATCTTAGGGTAAACTGATGCTAAGAACCAATAACGTTCTACCATCATAATCCACATCAATAAGAGAGCAAAGGCGACAAAATAAAGTACATTACCGCCAGTTGCAATAAAACTCCTGACAGATTCAACAAGCTCTATCAGGAATA
>JBMYWR010000204.1:0-5489 GCA_049607625.1 Colwellia sp. | reverse complement strand
CCTGGCTACGAACCAGGCGGTCGCAGGTTCGACTCCTGCCGCGTCCGCCACATTGCATAAGCAAATAAATAAACCTAGCTTTTTAGCTAGGTTTTTTTATGCCTGAAATTTGATGATCCTGCACAAGTTTAATTTCATTTTTTATTTAAGGAAAGGGCACCATAAAAGTGGATGAAAGATAAATAAATAGTGCTATTTATCACATGTATGAACGATAGCCTATACTGGTTTTAAATTGACAATCCAGCTTGAAATCTATACTATTTCGCGCTTCGAATCAGGTGAGTAACTTTTGAGTACTCATTATCAAATAGAACAAACTTTTTTAATGAAAAGTGATAAAAATAGATTATTTTTCATTAAAAAAGTATTCACAATTAACCAAAGAGAATTTAATGTTTGAATTGCATGCCAGTAAAGTCGGCAACCTTAAGAATGATGTATTATCCGGTTTAACCGTTGCTTTAGCACTAGTACCAGAAGCTGTAGCTTTTGCCTTTGTAGCAGGTGTTGAACCACTTGTTGGTTTATACGCAGCCTTTATGGTTGGCCTAATTACTGCTGTATTTGGTGGCAGACCAGGCATGATTTCAGGTGCTACAGGCGCTATGGCTGTTGTTATGGTGAGTTTAGTTGCGATTCATGGGGTAGAGTACCTATTTGCAACCGTGGTGCTAACCGGTTTACTGCAAATTCTGGCTGGTATTTTTAAACTAGGTAAATTTATTCGACTTGTCCCTCACCCAGTTATGTTAGGTTTTGTGAATGGTTTAGCGATTGTTATTTTCCTTGCTCAGTTAGGTCAGTTTAAAGTAGAAAATGCAGCAGGCGAATTAGAATGGATGGTCGGTGCACCACTTTATACCATGGCTGGTTTAATTATATTAACCATGGCAATTATTCACTTATTCCCTAAATTAACGAAAGCGGTACCTTCTACTTTAGTTGCGATTGTAAGTGTTTCATTACTCGTTTTTGCTATAGGTATGGATACAAAGCTTGTAGGTGATGTAGCTTCTATTGCTGGTAGCTTACCAAGCTTCCATATTCCACAAGTGCCTTTTTCAATGGAAACATTATATATAATCTTTCCATTTGCACTTGTTTTAGCAGCAATTGGCTTAATTGAGTCTTTACTTACTTTAACGCTAATTGATGAGTTAACTGGTACCCGCGGACGCAGTAATAAAGAATGTATTGCACAAGGTGCAGCTAATACAGCAACAGGCTTGTTCGGTGGTATGGGTGGCTGTGCCATGATTGGTCAATCGATGATTAATGTTAACTCTGGTGGTCGAGGTCGCGCATCAGGTATTACGGCAGCACTCGCATTACTAGGCTTTATTTTATTTGCGTCAGGTTTAATTGAGCAAATTCCATTAGCGGCACTTGTTGGTGTAATGTTTATTGTTGTTATTGGTACGTTTGAATGGTCGAGTTTTAGAATTTTAAATAGAATTCCTAAAGCTGATGCTTTCGTTATTGTGCTAGTGTCAGGTGTAACGGTTTATTCAGATCTAGCTGTTGCGGTTGTTGTAGGTGTTATTGTTTCAGCACTTGTGTTTGCATGGGAACACGCTAAGCATGTTGCGGTAATTAGAACAACAGTAGAGGGCTCTACAGTATATGAAGTAAACGGCCCAATATTCTTTGGCTCTATCTCAACTTTCCTAGAGCAATTTGATGTAGAGAATGACAGTGATGATGTCATTGTTGAGTTTAAAAATTCTCGTGTTGTTGACCACTCTGCTATAGAAGCAATTGATACGCTGGCGGATCGTTTCATGGCTAAGAATAAAACTTTACACTTAAGACACCTTAATAAAGACTGTAAAGCTTTACTTAAAAAAGCAGATCATTTAGTTGAGCTAAATATCATTGAAGACCCAGAATATAAAGTGGTAAGTAAAGACGCTTAAATATTTGCGCAGTTACCATAGCAAAGCCGATAAGTTTGAATTAACTTATCGGCTTTTTTTATGACCATTTAAATGAAAGATTAATAGTATTTTGTCGTATGAAGCTTGAGTGCTTTCACAGACGAAAAATCAGCAGTGAATAACAGTAGATGTTAAGATGTCGAGTTACAAAGATAAAAAGGCGTAAGCAAACAGTGGCATAAAAGCACTTAAAGCATTATGCTTTATTAAATAATACCATTTCCATTAAGTTTGTGATCTTGTTGTACGAAGGGAAAATAAATCAGGGCAAGGCGCTCGATTGAGTAATAGCTGGCTATTGGGATTGAGAGGAACGCAGCCATGACTTATTTTAACCAGTACAAGTGGGCAAAAACTTAATTGAATTGGTATCAACTATAAGAAAACAGAGTTAACTATGTCATGCAATTAGAGTTTTTTGATGTGCCCAGCCCATGCGTTAGTATTTGTCAGTCTAATGACAAAGGCTTTTGCCGTGGTTGTTTAAGATCTAGAGAAGAGCGATTAGATTGGAAACATTATGACAATGACGATAAACAAAAGGTTATCAAGCGCTGTATACAACGAAAAAAGCGTGAAGAAAAAAAGAAGTTAGAAGCGATTAATGAAGCCTCCAATGCTAACAAAGCTGAAAAGACCAATAATGATTTATTTTCATCTGAGCAATCTGTTGAAGAAACAATACAACCCTCATTGCTTGATATGCCATCGACCAAACTGAAAAAAACTAAAGAAGACTTAGATTTCGGTGATTTTGAACTTTAAGCCATGTAATACGTAAATATCCTTTTCCTGGCTTTACTTTCACCCTTCTGGTTAAAAGGTGAGCGAATAAAACCTGCTTTGTTATTTAATCCCAATTTCTTATGAAAAAATTAGTATTCTTACCAAAAACACCTTGTCGTAAAGAGAAATACTGGTTATTATACGCGCCTCTTTGAAGAGGTTTAACGACTTATTCATTGCCCCGATAGCTCAGTTGGTAGAGCAGAGGATTGAAAATCCTCGTGTCCCTGGTTCAAATCCGGGTCGGGGCACCATTTTCAGAAGTTCAATAACTTCAGTTTCAATAAAAAAACCTAACTCATGTTAGGTTTTTTTATGCCTTTTTTATTATTGGGATATCCTCCCAAAATCAAACAATAGCGTTCTTTTCTACTTTTATTTACTTGATGAATCGATACTTTTTATACAAAGAAATACGCTTAATTCATTCATTATTCTACGAACGTTCGCCTAAAGACTATAAAAAAACCAAACAAACCTTGCTTTATTCTGCTTAAAGCGTAAAATACGCGAGCTTTTCTGTCGATGTAGACAGGAAGTGTCTGGAAATTCGTTTTAACACTTAATATATATAGAGGACGATATGGTTACCATTCGTTTAGCTCGTGGCGGCGCTAAAAAGCGTCCATTCTATCAGGTTGTTGTTGCAGATAGCCGTAACTCTCGCGATGGTCGTTTCATCGAGAAAGTTGGTTTCTTCAACCCAACAGCACAAGGTCAAGCTGAAAAATTACGCTTAGACTTAGACCGTATCAACCATTGGGTTGGTCAGGGTGCTGCATTATCTGATCGTGTGGCTAAATTAGTTAAAGATGCACAAGTTGCAGCTTAATAGCTAATTTAGTAGGTATAAGAATTTTTGTGAGATGTTATGAGTAAAGAAAATCAAATTGTCTTAGGTAAAGTAGGCGCTGTTTACGGTATCAAAGGTTGGTTGAAAATTCATTCTTTCACAAGTGACGCTGATGCCATACTTGACTATTTTCCTTGGTCATTAAAATTAGGAAATAACACACAAACAGTTGAAATTACTGATTGGCGAAAGCATAACAAAGGCCTAATTGTGAAGGTTGCAAAAATTGACGACAGAGACGATGCGCAAGCATTAGTCGGTTCTGAAATTTTAGTAAGTGAAGCAGCGTTGCCAGAATTACCTCAGGGTGATTTTTACTGGCGCGATTTAATAGGTATGGCTGTAATGACTACTAAAGGTTACGACCTTGGTGTTGTTTCAGACATGATGGAAACTGGCGCTAATGACGTACTGGTTGTGAAAGCTAACTTAAATGACGGCTTCAGCAAGAAAGAAAGGTTAATTCCTTATATTGTTGGTCAAGTTGTTGATTCTGTTAGTATTGAAAATAAACAAATTTGTGTTGACTGGGACCCAGGTTTTTAACGCGTGTCTAGCAATGAAATGCTAAGCAAAGTAAACAAGCCAAGCAAAATGTGGATTGGGGTGATAAGCCTTTTTCCCGAAATGTTTGATGCGATTACAGCGTATGGAGTAACAGGTAGAGCAATCCGTAATGGGCTCATAGATTTTCAGAAATGGAATCCTAGAGACTTTACTCATGATAAACATCGCACTGTTGATGATCGCCCTTACGGCGGTGGTCCAGGCATGTTAATGATGGTACAACCTTTACGTGATGCTATTTCTGCAGCAAAACTTGCAGCAGAAGAAGCAGCGAAAACCTTAGAGGAAAATAATTTAGGCTCTCGAAAGCGAGTTAAAGTTATTTACTTGTCTCCACAGGGGAGGAAGTTGGACCAAAAAGGCGTAAGTGAATTAGCGCAGCATGACAACCTGATATTTATAGCAGGGCGTTATGAAGGCATTGATGAGCGATTACTTGAGTCAGATATTGACGAAGAGTGGTCGGTCGGAGATTACATTTTAAGCGGTGGAGAACTCCCCGCAATGAATGTAATTGATGCCGTAGCACGATTAGTGCCCGGTGTATTAGGACATAAAGAATCAGCAGAGCAGGACTCCTTCTCAGATGGTTTATTAGATTGCCCTCATTACACAAGGCCTGAAGTACTTTCAGCTCCTAGTGGAGAAGAAATGTCAGTACCAAGCGTGTTATTAAGCGGAAATCATGAACATATACGTCAATGGCGACAACAGCAATCCTTGTTAAGAACATGGACTAGAAGACCAGAACTTTTAACTAACCTAGCTCTGACAGCTGAGCAGGAAAAAATGTTAGCTTTAATTAAAGCGCAAGCTAAGAAAGAAGCTAAATAATCCACTGAGACTGTGAACACTAGGAAGAAGGTATTATGAGTAAAATTATTGAAATGCTCGAACAAGAGCAATTAAAAACTGACCTACCAGCATTCGCCCCAGGTGATACTGTTGTAGTTCAAGTAAAAGTTACTGAAGGTGATAAATCACGTCTTCAAGCATTTGAAGGTGTTGTTATTGCTGTTAAAAACCGTGGCTTACATTCTGCTTTCACTGTTCGTAAAATCTCGAACGGTGTTGGTGTAGAGCGTGTATTCCAGACACATAGCCCAATTGTTGACTCTATTGAAGTCAAACGCCGCGGTGATGTACGTCAAGCTAAACTTTACTACTTGCGCGAGCTATCTGGCCGTAAAGCACGTATTAAAGAGAAATTGGCTAAAAGATAATTTATCTTTTACCACATTCTTTTCTAAGAATGACGTAATAAAAAGCCTGAATAAGCAATTATTCAGGCTTTTTTGTTTGCCCAGCGAAGCTGGCAAACCCGATAGGCTGAAAGAAGCCTT
>JBMYWR010000203.1:0-5514 GCA_049607625.1 Colwellia sp. | reverse complement strand
TGAATTATTCGAAATACAAAAAACCGCATTGAATTAATAACGCTATTTGCGTGATGTATTCCGACAAGCTATATATTAGAAAACTTTAAACATGAACGAAGTTATATATTCGTTCTATTAAAATGACACAAATTGGTTTTATACAATGAAAGATTATCAAAAAGAGTTTATTGAGTTCGCTTTATCAAAAGATGTATTACGTTTCGGCGAGTTTACACTGAAGTCTGGCCGTACTAGCCCATACTTCTTTAACGCTGGTTTATTTAAAACCGGTGGCGATTTAGCACGTTTAGGTCGTTTTTATGCAGCTGCATTGGTAGATGCCGGTGTTGAATTTGACCTTGTCTTTGGTCCTGCTTATAAAGGTATTCCTATCGCAACGACGACTACCGTTGCTTTATACGACCATCACAACCTTGATGTGCCTTACTGCTTTAACCGTAAAGAAGCTAAAACCCATGGTGAAGGTGGTAGCTTAGTAGGTGCAGAACTAAACGGTAAAGTAATGCTGGTTGATGATGTTATTACAGCAGGTACCGCGATTCGCGAATCAATGGAAATCATTAAAGCACACCAAGCTGAACTTTCAGGTGTATTAATCGCGCTTGATCGCCAAGAAAAAGGCCAAGGCGAGTTATCTGCTATACAAGAAGTTGAGCGTGATTTCGGTACAACGGTTATTTCAATTGTAAGCTTGGGTGATGTAGTTACTTACCTTCAAGAAAAAGTTGCTAGCCAACCAGAGCTTGCTTCAAGCCTAGAAAGCATTAATAAATACCGTGAGAATTACGGCATTTAAGGTTATTGCCTAGGTTTTGCTTAAATGAAAACCGAAAAGGGGGGAAGCATTCGTTATGCTTCCCCCCTTTCTTTATGGCTATTAAACACTGACTTCTACCATTTTTTCTGGCTTCGTATCATACGCTGTTGTAATGGCCTGATAATGAGAAGCAATCCTTTGTGAACGCTGTTCCATTTCACTATCTCTTATATCTGACATTGCCATTTCATCTAGAAGGTTATCTATTCCATCTAGGTTATACATCACATCAGTGTTTTGTTGTGGTGCTAATTTTTGTTGTATTGGGCCATCTATATGGTCTGTTGCCGCCAGAACCAATTCGGCATGGGCCTGTAAAGCAATATTCGAAGCAGAGAAGGCAACTCGAAGGTCATGCATTGATGGCTGGTTAGGCTCTAATGCTGTCGATTTTACCCTTACCATTTTTGAAATGGTCGCCGACGGGTCGCCTTCTTTTATCGAAAGATCTACAGGTACGGCTCCACCGGTAACATAACGCTTACCATCTGGCCCCGTTGTATAGTTATAATGCGGTAAATCTGTATTGCCGCCACCTAATAACTGATGTGCTCGCTCATGCTCTTTAATTTCGGCGTCTTTTTGCTCTAGCTCTTTGATGACTTGTTGTTCAAGTTCATTCTGTTTTTCTCGCTGGCTTTCTAACTCTGCACTCTGCGCTTTTCTTTCGTTGCTAAATTTTTCGCTGGGAGATTGGTCACTAATTTTTTGCTCTTCAAAACCTTCAATAGCTTCATGGTGTTTTCTTTCTTCATGAAGATCCTCCTTCGATGCGACTGAGTCTTTTTTGCTTGACGCGCTTTTCTTTGATGAAGGCTCTTTCCTAGCAGGAAGATCTGCTGCAACCCCTTTTTCAGCTAGAGATTGGCTAACAGCCGCGGGTTGAGTAATAAGATCGCGTTGAATATTCTCACGCTGCAAGCTTTGAGTAGCCTGGTTGGTGATGGTAGAAATAGATAAATTAGGCGAATGTTGCGTTATATTCATAACAATTTCCCCCGCGATTAGAACTTATACCAATTCGATTAAGTTATTGCTTACTTGTACTGGTTAAAATCTATATGCTAAATGTTACATGCTAAGCTTTAAATCTACATGAACATTAAGCGGTCACATCAAGTAACGTACCTAACGACTCGTCTGCACTTTTTATCACTTCAGCCGAGGCTTTCGCTTGATGCTCGGCGACTTTTAAATCAACCAATGCCTGACTGATTTCATTTAGTTGAGATGAGGAGGAGTCTGAAGACGATAAGTCATTTGCACTATCATTGCTTGGTGAATATGCACGGGCGGCTTCTTCAACCTCGTTAGGCATCACATTAGCGAGTGACTCACTATTAAACGTGGCGCTATCAGATTGATTATCTGTGGTAATTTGTGCATTAATCTCTTTAGCAGACTGCTGTATAGTTGCAGTTGCTTTGTGAAAACCTTCTATACCACTACCCATTGCTGACTGGATTTCCATAGAATTTCTCCTCTTTAGAGCTGGTCAATTATTATACAAAACAAACTAAATGTAAAGTTAAAAATATTGAGCCCCCTATTTTTAGTGGTTTTGGGAGGAGTTCATTGCTGTTTGCTTGTTTAACCAATTTAAAATTACTAATGTAAAATCATCAAGATGCGAAATAAATGGTGCATGCGACGCTTTAGGAAAAACAACTTGCTCGCTACTTGGATTTAGCTCTTTAATAAGTGGAATAACTTGTTTGGGAACCAAACCATCTGTTTGGCCATAAAGCTGCAGAATAGGAACATTAATTTCTGATAAAACTGTTCTTAAGTCACAAGTATCTAGCAAGTCTAAAGAGTTCTCGAGTGTTTCTTTACTTGGTAGATCGTACGCCATAATCAACTTAGTAATATGTTTAATGTCTTGACGTAAGCTTGGGCTACCCATGGCTTGTATTTTTAGAAAGCCTTTAATGGTTTTTTCTATATCATTTTGTAATTGATTATGAAAAGACTTTAACACCGACTTTTTAATGCCAGGCCATCCTGCATTATTTTCATTCTCTTGTTCAGCAACAAAATAGGGAGTGCTCGCAACGGTAATTAAACCTGATACTTTATCTGGGAATTGATGCGCTATTTCTGTTGCCACCAAACCACCTAACGACCAACCCATGAAAATAGCAGGTTCGTTTGTCGCTTTTTGTACCGAGTCAAACACCTTATTTGCAACAGTATGCAATGTGTAAGGTGTTACACTTTTATTAGCATTTAAACCAAAGCCAGGTAAATCAATGGTTATCACTTTCAAACTAAGCGTTGTATTTAATGCTAGCGCTGCTTTAAGAGACTCTATTAAAGGTTGCCATACCCCTGAATTTAAACCCCAACCATGAAGTAAAACCAAGTTGATAGTCGATTGCTCTTTAACTTCATTTTCAACTTGAGACTGAAGATTAATATCTGTTGTGGTAAATACCAGAGAATTTGCCATGCTTATAAAACCTAATACGAAATATGTTAGGTCATTGGTATTAATTCGACCCTAAATAAACTAAAGGACTAGTTTACAATAATGAAGAATCAAAAACAGCCTTCCCGATGGATAATCCCTTGCTTATCTTTATTTGCCAAGGATAAAGTATTAAAGAAGGCTCAACCTTTAAATAAAATTAAATTATCAAATTTCACCAAGGCACTCAAAATAAACCTTGGTAGTGTATGGTTTTCATTTAGAAAGTTACTCGGTAGTTGTGATTTATGTTCCAACCCAACCGATAAACATCTGCTACTTTGCAATGATTGCTTGAACGATTTACCGGTATTCAGATATCAGCTTATTGCGAGTGACCTACTCAATTGGCCTGCTATTAATAAACTTCTCCCTAATATTCACTTCGATCACTTATTTTGTTTAGCGCCCTATAAATCTCCTTTTAATGGGTGGATACGACAGTTTAAATATAACGGCCGCTTTGAATTAGCTAGCTTACTTGCTAATTTATTGTCGGAGCATTTTTTAGCTACTAAAAACAACTCTTTAAAGCCATTCGATTTAGTAGTAAGTGTACCCCTGCATATTTCAAAATGGCAAAGTCGAGGTTATAACCAAGCGCACCTTTTAGCCAGCCCTATCGCAAAACACTTAGAATGCGCATATATTCCTAATTTAATTGAGCGCTGTGTCAAAAATATTAATCAAGTCGGCCGTGATGGAAAGCAAAGAAGAAAAAATTTAAAAGGCGCATTTAAGCTTAAAACCATATTGCCAGAGTCCGCCAAACATATTGTTATAATAGACGATGTTGTTACCACGGGAAGTACTGCTAGTGAAATAGCTAAAATACTTAAATCTGCAGGAGCGCAAACCATAACGGTAATGGCGGTGAGTTTATCACTGCCTGAAAAGTAATTATTCTAAAAATAAATAGCCTATAGCGCCATAGAAAGATAAAATAGCGCAATATATGTTGAATCGTACTTTATCCGTTATCATTCTGGTTAAAATATTTAGTCAACAAAGTTAAATTTAATTAGAAACTTAAGAGAAATCATATGATCACTATTTCACCTACAGCCCAAGAGCACTTCGTAAAGCTGCTTTCTCAACAAGCAGAAGGCACACACATTCGTGTTTTCGTTGTAAATCCTGGCACAGCTAAAGCTGAATGTGGTGTTTCATATTGCCCTGCTGATGCTGTTGAACCTGATGACATCAAAATTCCTTATGAAGGCTTCTCTGCAATGATTGATGCTGACAGCAAAGGCTTTTTAGAAGATGCTGAAATTGATTTTGTAACAGATCAAATGGGTTCTCAACTTACCTTGAAGGCTCCTAATGCGAAATTACGTAAAGTCGCTGACGATGCCCCTTTATTTGATCGCGTTCACTACTTTTTACAAGCAGAAGTTAACCCACAGTTAGCCGGCCACGGTGGTGAGTGTACTTTAGTTGAAATAACAGAAGATGGTTATGCTGTATTACAATTTGGTGGTGGCTGTAATGGTTGTAGTCAAATTGATGTAACGGTAAAAGATGGAATTGAAAAACAGTTACTCGAATTAATGGGTGATGAAATTAAAGGCGTTAAAGACGCAACTGAACATGAACGTGGCGATCATTCATTCTACTAGAACTGAATAGCATAAGCTCAGTTAAGCTAAAACGGTATTAAACATGTTAATGAGCTTACTCGCGCGATTAGGAAAAAACCCAAAAAATAGTTTAGCTATTTTTCTTCGGGGTATCGCCTTGTTTGTTTTAGCCGTATTCTTCATTGCCGTAGGGTACTTTTACCACCCTGCATGGCAATTACTTGGTTTAACGTTTTTATTTATGGCTTGCTGTACCGCGATTTGGGGCTATATCGGCATATTTGCTAATCGCTGGTATCATATCCTTGAAAAGAAACGTTAATTACCCATTTACCGTATTAAATTGCTTTATTTATGATTAACTTATTTAAAACTTATTGGCATGTGATTACTGCCTTGCTTATGGTAGTTATTGCAACCGCTTCTCTTTGGCCTGTCGATATGCTCCCTAAAGTACCAGGGACAGATAAAACGCATCACTTTATCGCTTATGCAGCTTTAATGCTCCCTACTGCCCTCTACAAAACAAAATACAGATTAATTATCGCTTTTGGTTTTTTTGTTTTTAGTGGCGTCATTGAGTTAATTCAACCTTTTGTTAATCGCTATGGCGAATGGTTAGATTTACTTGCCAATGGTGC
>JBMYWR010000202.1:0-5602 GCA_049607625.1 Colwellia sp. | reverse complement strand
GCTATGTATTGAGTAAAAAAATCAGTTCTTCTGAAGATTTTTTCTTAGGTCAAAAAACCACCCCTTGGTGGGCTATTGGTATTTCTGTTATTGCAACTTATGTTAGCGCATTAACATTTTTAGGCGCGCCAGCTTGGGCTTATAAAGACGGGCTTTCAGCAATAGCGATACATTTAAACTACCCGCTGGTTATTATTGCGGTTGTTTGTTTGTTCTTCCCCTTCTTTTACAATGCAGGGGTTGCTTCGATTTATGAATACCAAGAGCGTCGTTTTGGCAAAAAAGCGCGTGGGTTAGTTTCAACCATCTGGATGATATCGCAAACTATGAGTTCAGCTGCAGTGCTTTATGCGACTTCACTTGTACTAGCCTTTATACTTGGTATTGATGTTGTTAGCGCGATATTTATCGTGACCATTATTGCATTAATTTACACCATGCTTGGTGGTATTACTGCTGTTATTTGGACTGACGTAATTCAGTCTGCTATTTTATTCCTTGGTGCTGGTATTATCATGTATGCCCTCATCACTGAAATGCCGACAAGTTTTTCCGAAACATTAGCTGGGCTTAAAGAAGCCGGTAAACTAGACCCCCTTAACTTTTCAATAGACTTCACAGAAACGACAACCGTTTGGTCTGGCGTAATTGCGATGACGATTTATCACATAACGGTTTACGGTACCAACCAAATGATGGTGCAGAGAACACTTGCTGCTAAAAACATTGGTGATGCTAAGAAGTCTTATTTACTTATGGGTTTCGTAGCCTTTTTCATCTATTTGTTCTTCGTGATAATGGGCGTACTTTTCTACAGCTACTATCAAGGTAAGCCTTTTGAAAATTCAAACCTTATTATTTTAACTTTTGCTAATGATTATGGCGTACCTGGCTTAATGGGTATTATTGCAGCAGCGGTTATGGCGGCTTCGATGTCGAGTTTAGACTCTGCACTAAACTCTTTATCAACCATATCAACACTTGATGTTTATAAGAAATATTTTGTGAAAGATAAGCCTGATGTGCACTACCTTAAAGCAACACGTATTTTCACCCTAATGTGGGCATTAATTATTATTGTGCCTGCCATTATGTATCACTTACATGCCGAAGGTTCTATTTTAGAAATTCTAACAAAAGTTGGTTCATTCTTCGTAGGTGCGCAGCTTGCTATGTTCGCTCTAGGCTTTTTCTCAAAACATACAACCGAAAAAGGTCTACTTATTGGTACGGCTATTTCCTTTGCGATGGTAACTTACGTAGCACTATTTACTGAACTCGCTTGGCCTTGGTACGCAGGTGTTGGTGTGTTTGTTAGTATTTTTGCAAGTATTGCTGCAAGCATCATCCTTGATGGTTTCCAATCAGAATACTCAAAGTACACCATTAAAGGCCAGTTAAAAGACTTTGTTGATAATGATAAGCCACAAAAAGAAAACGGTTGGTACTTAGTGCCAGGTAAAGTTGACTCGATTAACTATGTCCTAATGCTATTTTTCGTATTAAGCTTTGGTTCTCTAGTCCTTTTTGAATACATGATATAGCTATAAAGAGATTAAAAATGAGTAATATTTTTGAAAGCATTTACACGCAATTACTAACCGATAACGCGAATTTATCCAACGTTATCGATAATAATATTATTTGGAATGTCGCTCACCCTATCAATACCTTAAAGGGTATTGATGCGGTTAACGAGCATTATTTAGCACGTCTTAAAATAAGCTTACCTGACATTGAACGTAAAACATTTATTTCGTTTTTAGAACAAAAAGATGGTAGCGACTGGGCTGCAGCAACAGGTTATTTCACCGGTACATTTGCAGAAGATCTTTTTGGCATTAAAGCAACGGGTAAATCTTTGTTTATACGCTTTACAGAATTAGCGAAAATACAAGATAACAAAGTCGTAGAATGTTGCACCTTCCTTGATTTTGTCGATGTTATGAACCAACTAGGCGTTAACCCACTTAGACCTTCGCTGGGTCACGATGGTTTTATTATGCCGCCAACCTCGATGGACGGTTTAAAAGAAAACTTCGGTGATAAAACAGAAGGTAAAACTTCTATCGCCCTAGTTGATTCAATGTTAGAAGAGCTTGGCCGTTATGACGGCAAAGCGTTATCAAGCATGAAATTAGAAAATTACTGGCACAATAATTTTATTTGGTATGGACCTGCCGGTGTAGGGACTACTCGAGGTATAGATGGCTTTAGAGCTCATCATCAAGGACCTTTTTTAAAGGGCTTCCCTGACAGAGGCATAGATAAAAAGTTTTGTTTTATTGCTAACGATAACTATGCTGCAACAGGTGGATGGCCACATATGTATGGCACCCACACCGGAGATAACTGGTTAGGCTTAAACGCCACAGGAAAAACAGTTTACCCACGAGTTATGGATATCTGGCGTAGAGAGAACAACCTTTTAGTTGAAAACTGGGTTGCTATTGATATTCCAGATATGGTGCATCAAATGGGTTTAACCCTCTTTGATGAACTACTTTGCGATTAAGTAACTAATCGAAAGATGTACTCTTAAAATTACAATAAAAATAATAAAACAGTCGATAGAAAAGTATGTGATATGACCGTTCGATGAGACGAGTTACCTTAAACTTTTGACTTCGAATGCATTTATACTTTAATATCCCTGTTAACAGGATAAACAACATGATAGAACCTATGCAACCAGCAAGGCAAGAAAGGAAAACAACAATGGATTCACAAGTCACACAAGTTTATTGGCAACCACTAGAAAAGCTTCTAAACCCAAGCACTGATAAAGTACAAGCATTGAAAGGGTTTGATGCTGAATTCATTGACATTGTTGACTACATCATTCGCATTACTCACCGTATCTGGGAGCAAAAAAATGTTGGTTTATGCTATCGCTATTACGGTGATATTTGCCCTGTTTATACTTTAGGGAACTACTCTGAAAGTGTTGAGCTTGTAGTACAAAACACCTTAAAAACCATAGCGGCCTTTCCAGATAGAAGTTTAATTGGTGAAAATGTTATATGGCGTGAATATGAAGATGGTGGTTACTACTCTTCTCATTTAATCACCAGTATTATGACTAATACAGGGCCTTCTGAGTTTGGCGCTGCAACCAATAAAACAGGCAGAGTAACAACCATTGCCGACTGTGTTTGTGTTGAAAATAGAATTGTTGAAGAATGGCTAGTTCGAGATAACAGCTTTCTTATTAAACAGCTTGGCCTCGATTTAATTGATGCTGCAATACATTTTGCACAAAGTACACCGCACCCTACTTTTAATACATGGTATGAGCAAGAATATCAACGTGTATTAAAAGTATCGCACAGAGAAGACAAAGCGTTATCTGCAGACAATTGGTCTGTCGATAACTTTGCTAATGCTTGGGTACAAACACTATTTAACCAAAAGCAATTTTCAAAACTGCATGAGTTTTACCATTTAACCTGTACACAGCAATGGCCAGGAGGTCGTAAGTCTGTTGGTATCCCTCAAATTAGTGGTACTTTAATTCAATGGCTAGCACAATGCCCTGATGCAAAAGTTACGGTTGATCATATTGCTACCGTTCCTTTTATTGAAAACGATGAAGCAAGTTCAGATACAATTGACGTTGCTATACGCTGGACGCTTGCAGGTACATTTACTGCGCGAGAAGAAAGGTTATCAGCACTTTCTGGAGAGAAATTTTTCGTGCTAGCAGCATCTCACCTTCGTATTAAAAATAATAAAATAGTTAATGAAATCACTGTTTTTGATGAAATTGCATTGTATGCAAATTTAATCAGACAGTCTGGTCTTACTTTACCAACATTAACTCAAGAGGTTTAACAACATGTTTCAAGCATTATCCAATTTGTACACCTTAGGTGAATTAGACCAAGTTAAACAAAAACTATTGCATACCACGTCATGGAAGCAACACGAATTTACCGCTTATGGTCAATCACAAATCGAAAAAGCCTGGTTAAGTAGTATCGCTTTATTTGGCTTTAGCCACCTTTTAGAAAAACAATTCATTGAAGGTGAAAAACACAGTGCTATCTTTTTAAAGCTTGCTAATAAAAATAACGACGAGCTTAGTTTCTCTCTTATTTTTGAGCACAATAAAGACGTGATTAAACGTGTAAACTGTATTGTAGACACGCAACGTTTAGCTACTTTTGCTCAAGTGAGTGTAGATGAAATTTTGGCGATCTTACCGACGCCAGATCCTTTATTCATTAGTCAGTTTGACCACCAACTTCACCCGCAAAGCTACCATGCATCACCAAATGATTTAGCAGAGTTACCTGAATCAATGAATGAAGCTATTTCAACGTGGTGGAGTATTTGGCAAGCAAATAAAGTATCTGCTTTTAATGAGCTATATCATGATGATGCTACCGCTCTTATAAGTGGTGATAATGCCACTGGCAATTCAAATACTAGCGCTTCGCAAGCTTTACGACAGTTCAAATTGCAGTTAGTTAACCGTGTTACGCGAAGTTACAGTCAGTTAGAGCAAATAGCCTTAGATGAAAGCGCTAATGCATTAGCCCTTGCTTGGTCTATCGACGGTGACTTTATCGATGATGGGGTAACAAAAAGAGTTCGTATACCAGTGCAAAGCTTTGTCACCATTAAAGATAATAAAATTGTTGACGAAAAGCTCAATATTGATTGGTTAGCGTTGAAAAAACGCTTTAATTTAAGCAATAACATTTTATGAACCCACTTTGGATAGACTCTCACCATCATCTATGGAATTTAGAACAAATAAGTTACCCATGGTTGATGGCTAAAGGAGAAGAGCGCTTTTTCGGACAACCAGATCCCATTAGAAAAAATTATTTAGTTAATGATTTCTGTGATGATCATCAAAATGAAATAGTTAAAAGTGTACATGTTCAAGTAGGGGCAATACAAAATGACGCCCTTAATGAAACCAAATGGTTAACTGATTGTGCAAAGCAAGCAGCAGATAAATTCCCGGCAAAAGCTGTTGTTGCTGTAGATATGCTAGCTGATGATGTTGAAGCGCAAATACTTGCACACAAGCAATATGGTGTCACTCAAGGTGTTCGTCATATTATTGGAAAGAGCGAAGAAGAAAACAAAACATTGCCTAAGTTTGAAGCAGAAAAGTGGCTTCATTCGTTTTCGCTTTTAATCAAACATAATTTAAGTTTTGATTTACAATTTACGCACGAGCAATACAAGGACGTATTCCACGTTTTAGAAAAAGTACCAGAGCTAAAAGTGGTTATTTGCCACCTTGCTTCTCCTTGGGATCAATCCCCTGCCGGTTTTAAGCATTGGCAAGAGAACATGCAGCGCTTTGCCCAACTTCCAAATTGTTATATGAAGTTATCAGGCTTTAGCATGTTTAATCATAAAATGATTGCAGACAAATTCTTTGAGTATTGTCATGAAGCTATCAAGTTATTCTCGCCTCAACGCTGTATGTTTGGCTCAAACTTCCCTGTTGATAAGCTCTATATTTCGTATCAAGCGTTATTTGAGTTGTGGCAAGAGGTTGTTAGCCAATACAGTAGCGATGATGCCCATTTTTTAAGATATGAAACAGCTAATCAATTTTATCAAATAGATTAGTCTC
>JBMYWR010000201.1:0-5638 GCA_049607625.1 Colwellia sp. | reverse complement strand
CTAATAGGTGGTCTAATAGGTGGTCTAATAGGTGGTAAATAAATGGTAATTCTAAATTTATTAAAAGGTAAAATGACGTATTTAAACTAATTGCTAAAATAAAGCATTAATAAAAAAGCATTTATTTTTATTTTTTTTTGTTTTTTTTATAAAAAATGTACCGTAATTTGCTTTTTTTCATTAACAACCAGGCTTTTTATGTATAATTTAAAGGCAATTAAAGGGTATTTTATAGACACATCCCTTTGTGTTAGCTTGCCTCATAAGAAAGCAAAATAAAAAAAAACCAAAATATAAATTTATATTTTGGTTTTTAATTTTATTATGAGTTTCCAATAGACATTTTATAAGAAAATGTACCATTGCTGCCCTCAACAAAAAGTATTTAATTTACGTAATTTAATTACTTTTTTTAAAATATTTTATATCAATGGTTTAACTACTATTTTGCTTTTAAGTAAAAGTCCATCAGGCTTGAGGTTGAGCAATCATGCTCTTTTGACAACTTACCGCTTTCAAGTTGATCTTGAATTTCAGCAGCTAAACCTTTACCTAGTTCAACGCCCCATTGGTCAAATGAACAAATTTGTAAAATGATGCCCTGTACGAAAATTTTGTTTTCATAGGCGGCAATTAAAGCCCCAAGCGTTTTAGGATCAATACGTTTCAAAAGAATAGTATTAGTTGGACGGTTGCCTTTATGTACTTTATGAGGAGCAACTTTATCGATGTAATTTTGTTCTCTACCTTTAGCACGAAGATCAGCTCTTACTTGTTGCTCATTAACACCAACCATTAGCGCTTGTGTTTGAGCAAAGAAGTTAGCCATTAACGTTTCATGATGACCTTGAACTGGTGTAACACTCGCTACAGAGCCAATAAAGTCGGCAGGAACAACGTTATTGCTTTGATGTAAATATTGGTAAAACGCGTGTTGACCGTTTATACCTAACTCACCCCAAATAGACGGTACTGTTGCGTAGTCAACTTCTTCACCATTCCAAGAAACTGATTTACCATTACTTTCCATTTCTGCCTGCTGTAAATAGGCAGATAACATATGTAATGTTTGATCATAAGGAAGAATGGCTTGTGAACGAGCACCTAAGAAAGTGGTGTTCCAAACACTTAACATTGCCATAATAGCTGGTACATTATCTTTAAGCGGTGCTTCAACAAAATGCTTATCCATTTCAAAAGCACCATCAAGCAACTCTTCAAACTTATCAAAACCTAAATCAAGCGCTATGGCTAAACCAATAGCAGACCATAAAGAGAAGCGACCGCCTACCCAGTCCCACATATCAAAGATGTTTTCAGCTTCGATACCAAATGACATGGCATTTTCTTTATTGGCTGTAACAGCAACAAAGTGTTTAGCAACAGACTTTTCATCAAATGAAGAGCTCGTTAACCATTTTATTGCAGTACGTGCATTGGTCATTGTTTCAGTAGTTGTGAATGTTTTAGAGGAAACGATGAATAATACTTTTTCAGGGTCTAATGGTCTTAAAATTTCTACAATTTGTGCACCATCAACATTTGAAACATAATGAACATTAACACTGTTATCACTGTAGTGTTTAAGCGCTTCTGTTACCATTTGAGGACCTAGGTTTGAACCACCAACACCGATATTAACAATATCTGTAATACGCTTACCTGAATATCCCAACCAATGACCTTGACGAACTTTTTCAACAAAAGCCTTCATTTTTTCAAGTTGATTCTTAACGCATTGGCTAATGTTTTCTCCGTCAACAATAAGATCATCTTCAGACTGTCTTCTTAATGCAGTATGCAGTACAGCGCGATCTTCTGTTTTATTAATTCTTTCACCGCTAAACATTTTACTGCGCCATTCACATACTTTAGTCTCTTCTGCTAAGTCAACCAAAGCTTGCATCACTTCGTCATCGATAAGGTTCTTTGAATAATCGAGAAGCATATTCGGCATCTCAATAGAGAATTTATTAAATCGATCACTATCTTGAAAAAACAAGTCATTCATATGCTGTTTTTTCATGTTTGTAGCTAATTGTTGTAATTTCTTCCAACTCTCAAGTTCAGGACGAGATGACATAGTTATTCCTATTTATATCTAAAATGGTTTCTGGTGTTAATTTTAGGTGTTCTTTATTAAGTTTATCGCTTTAATAAGTCTTTTTTATTATTTTATATTATCTATACAGCGTTGAAATAACGTTTTAGTTGCCATTTTTGAGCTTTGAAAATACAAAATAATAAAAAATAAATTCAAATTGCATTGATAAGTGTTTATGCTAGAAACTTCATTTGATTTCAAATATTGTAGAGTTAACTTATCGAGAGCTACATTAATCAATAATGACAGCGCTGTCAATTACCGTTTTAATGGCATAAACTTATAAATTCGGTTTTTGTCTTATTAGTTTGTTGATCATGGATAAAATAACCTTTAGTCTGTCTGCTTTTTTGATAATCAAAACTTACAATTTGCCAGTACTTATAACGCAACTTAGTAATTTAGCCTAGCGAATTTTTGTATTGGCTTTGTAAAAGCCATTGGGATGATATTTTATCTTTTAATGAATCTAAATCTGTCAAAGGTGATGCTGTAAGTATATAACGATAAAATTAATACCGTAAAATATTACCCTGAAATATTATCCTTAAAATAATACCCTAAAAATAATAAAAGGTCATTGCAGTAAATGAAAGCCACAATTAACGAAGTAGCAAAACAAGCGGGTGTATCTATTAAGACAGTTTCTAGGGTGATGAACCAAGAAGCGTCTGTCCGCCAATCTACAAGAGACAAAGTGCTTTCTGTTGTAAATCTGTTAAATTACCAGCCAAGCCCAGCTGCCAGGAATCTTGCAAGTACTAAGGCTTATAATGTTGCTTTTGTTTATGATAACCCCAATGCATATTATGTAATAGACTTGCAAGAAGGCATTCTAAAGGCTTGTAGAGAACAAGGTTTTGAGTTGTTAATTAACCCTTGTGATTCACAACAACCCGATATAACTACAAATGTTATTAACATGGTAAAACAAGCCAAAATATCAGGGCTAGTTTTAACCCCTCCTTTCTCAGAAATGCCTGAATTTGTAAAATGTTTTAATGATCTAAGCGTAGATGTTGTAAGAATTATGTCGGGTGAAGAAGCGCCTGACGATTTAAGCCCATGCATTATGGTTAATGATAGAATTGCAGCACAACATATAACCCAGCACTTAATTGATCAGGGCCATAAAGAAATTGCCTTTATAGCCGGTGACGCTGAGCATAGATCGACAATTGAAAGATATAAAGGTTATCGGTTAACCCTTAAAGAAAATAATATCCCCTTTTCTAAAGAGCTCGTTGTTCAAGGAAAATATGATTTTGATTCTGGTGTTAATGGTGCAAAGCAATTAATGAGCAATTCACTTAATAAGCCAACGGCAATATTTTCGTGTAATGATGAGATTGCAGCAGGTGCATTATTTGCGGCAAGACTGATGAATATAAAAATACCAGAAGAGTTAGCCATAGCAGGTTTTGAAAACAGCCCTTTCTCTCGTCAAACTTGGCCTAAGTTAACTACAGCAGACCAACCTAACAAACTAATTGCTGAAGATGCCACCAATATTTTAATTGGTCAAATAAGAAAACAAAAAAATGCCTTATTATCGAAAGAGTATACTCCAGAGCTAATCGTAAGAGAGTCTTCAAACACAATAACCTAAAAAGACTAAACCTTACTATAGCCTCTTATAAAAAAATCAACACTATCACAAAGGTATTGTTCAGCATCTTGTGGGCTCATTTTATCTTTTAGGTTAAATTCTACTTGCATCCATAACTCCCCTTTCATGATGTTTAAAAAGTGAATTGCTGCTTGCCAAGGATTTTTAATGCTCAATACCTTTTTGTCATGCAATTGTGAAAATAAGTTGGCCAACTCTGTTGTGACTTTAAGCGGCCCTGCTTTATAAAAAATATCAGAAACCTGCGGGTAAGTATTAGACTCAAAAGCACATATTTTATGAACCGCGCATGCCTCTTTAGAGGTAACAAACTGAGAAAAACGTCTAGCGATTTGAATGAGGATTGCCCTTGCATCGCTAAAGTCTAGCGTTGATATTTCAAAAAGCTGCATAGACTCACAACGGAACTCTATCGCGGCAAAAAACAACTCATCTTTATTACCAAAATGGCTATAAACTGTCTGTTTAGAAACATCTGCATTTTTTGCAATTAAATCCATACTGGTTTTCGCAAAGCCTTTTTCAGTGAAAAGAGCAATAGATGCATCAAGAATTTGCTGTCGTTTACTTTCACTTTTAGATCTTTTGCTGACCATAAATATGCCCTACTTAATGTAACCCTATTGAACTCATTATTTCATTCTAACAAATTAGACTAGACAGTCCAGTTTATTTTGTTACACTTAATAACTAGACTAAACGGTCTAGTACATTTTATATTAACTCCACTAATTATGTGTGCTATTTTTTATGAGAAAAAATGACTAACGCAAGGTTTTAAACTTACTGAGTAATTGTTTTAATTAAATGTTTTATAACGCACTAGTTATTTATTTTGCCATTAAGAATGAACAGATATTTAACGGAATTGGCATTAATCTTACCTTCATAATAAATAGCACGAATAAGAGAACATCATGCTGACAAAAAAAAGACCTTCACCCCACTGGCTCTTACATAAAATGATGATAATGAGAAATGGCCTCTCGCTTATTTTATTTGCTTGTCTATTAAGCGCTTGTTCTGAGCCTCATTCAACAGATAAGCCTGGTGTGAACACACCAAATATTAAGTTCAAACAAAGTGCTAAATTAATTAAAATACAGCCGAGTGAAAGCTATATCGTAGATAGAACTTATTTAGGGCAAATAAAATCTAAACAAGATGCAAAACTTTCCTTTGAATACGCCGGAACAATTAATAATGTTTTAGCGGATGTGGGTGATGTAGTTCAAAAAAATCAGATTTTAGCAACGCAAAATACAGAAGTGCTAACCTTTAAAGAAAAAGAGCTTCAAGCTCGACTCAACCAAACGCAAGCACAAATAAAGCTTAACTTAGCCAATTTAGAAAGAATTCAATCATTAACTAAAGATGGCTATTCTTCACAGCAACGACTCGACGAATTAAATGCAGAAAATGAAGTATTAACAGCCAGTGTTTTGGGGTTAAGAGCGCAAATAGAAGCCTTAAATTATCAAATAAGCAAAACCACTTTAACCGCTCCATTTGATGGCGTTATTACCAAAAAACTCCTCTCTACGGGCGAGCATACTTCACCTTCTCGTGCTGTTTTTCAAATTATCAAGCAGTCAGATAGAGAGATAACATTAGGGGTTCCGGCTGCATTAGCTGCTTCGTTACAAAAAGGCAGCTTGCTTACTGTAGAAATTAATAATGCTGAGCATCAAGGAAAAATTCTTTCAGTAAGTCAGCATATCAACAGTATTAATCGTACGGTTCAGTTACGCTTAAAACTTACCAGTAAAGTGAACAGCTTTGACGGACAATTAGTTAAGGTACACATTAACAAGGTAGTAAAAGCCCACGGATATTGGTTGCCTTTAACAGCATTAACAGACGGTGTAAGAGGTCAATGGCAAGTATTTTTAGCCTTAGAAAAC
>JBMYWR010000200.1:0-5638 GCA_049607625.1 Colwellia sp. | reverse complement strand
CGCACTGTCATGGGGTGTCAGGGGTCGCAGGTTCAAATCCTGCTATGCCGACCATCTTTTCTACATCCTAGTCAATAAGTTAACTAAGTTTATACGAAGCAATGTAGCAACTTAGATCAGTTAACATTATATAGATGTAGCATATATGTAGCTTGCTCTACTTCTTCATTTAACAGTTACATACATACTACTTGTACTGCCCTAAATTTATATCCCTTAACCCCTAATACCCTGAGGGGCAGCATACTTAACATCATCAATTAATTGCTTATACTTCGCGACTGTTTGTCGAGTAAGTCCAGTCTCAAGTGCAATGTTCTTTTGAGTAAGTTTGTGGCCTGTGTCGATTAATTTACTAATTGCTTGCCTTATTAACGCTTCAGAGGTTTCACGTCTTTTCTGATGGGTATAACGCGCGCCTTCACGTTGAGCCAGTGCTGTCGATTGGATAGGTATTTGATACAACCAAGTTCCTGCAACCCCTCGATTGTGGTTAGGAAAGTACTTTTGCCAGGTCCAAGACGCTACACTTTGAGTAATCGACTGCAATTCTTTGTATTGCATCGGATATTCTTTTTCTAGTCCGAATCCTGCAAAGTTATTTAAGGTTTCCGCCACCTCAAATAGATGCTTACGCCAATCTTCAAATCGCCAATTTTTTCTGGCGTAATTAATTCTTTTATAGGCAATGAACCGCAGTTGATGAAATAAGTAACAGTTGCGGGAGTTGGCCACACTATTCCAGTCAAATCCATGACCATATTCTCTTTTTGGCTTATGTAAGAAGTCATTTAGTTCATTTAAACTGTATTCATGCGAATGTAAGAAGGTCGTTTTCCAATGGGAGTGGAGCGGGTTTTTACAGAGAGGTCCTGTATAGCCCTCGTCTGCACCCAGCTTTATTCGCATAGCTTGATTTACATACTTCAGAAACGCGATTGGTTTGCGCCTACCTTTAAGGCTTGTTGTTACGCCCTGAATGGCATAAAGCAGATGTGCTCCCCCTTGCGTCTCTATTTTGCCTAATTTGCTTATAGATGGACCACTAACCATTATATTTGGGGCTGGAAGTAAGTTGTCTTCCCAAGAAAATGCTGATTCGTCATCAATATCAAAGATCAGCCAATATTGAATAGCTTTTGGATTGACTTGAACATGAAGGTATTCATCCAAAGCTATTTCACCAAAACGGTAACGTCCCTTTGTTATATCTTCATTAGTGCATAATGTTCTTGGTGGAGTGGTGTTATAAAGCCTTTGAATTAGCCTTTCTCGCACACTCAAAGGTACAGCAGAAACTAGCTGTTTCGCGGCATTTGTCATAAAATATCCGTGTTGGAGTAAATTCAACACGGCAGGCGGATAGTTTGGTCGCTTGCGCCTGCCGTATTCGCAAGTTAAGCAACGTCGCCGTACTTTCTTAGCCACGCTTCAAGCGCAGACTCTTCAAAAAGTAATTTCCCGCCAATTTTGATCGCCTCTGGGGCAACCTTTTTAGCAAGATCAGGATCACCTTGTGTAAGCGCAGCCTTGCGTCTATTCCGGATATTGTATAAATGCTGCGGTGAGCAGTTTAAAAACTTTGCAGCTTCTTTTGTGGTAATAAATGTGGACATGAGCCCTCCTAACTAACCAAACCTGTTAAAAACGTATCAACCGTGCTTATGTAAAGCCGTTTGTTTCCTCGTTACGTGTAACAGGCAGCTTGCTAGAAGCGCCTTTTTGGCACTGGATTTAACCAGTGCATCTAGGCTAAGGTATGATTAGAAAAAAGTAAAGCCCCTATTAATAAGGCAGCTTTAAAATGGGAATCAAGGATTATGATAACACAATTAGCAGGTATAGATTATCGAGGGACAGCAGGGATTTCACGACACTGCATTGATGCCGTAGTAGAAATGATTCACTTCGGTAGGGAAATTAACACAGTAAAGATATTAACCTGTGGCAGTGATCATAGCTGTCATCATGCATTATTACTTAATGTCGATATTAATGTGGATGTTGCTATAAAATCAGGCTTCACATCCGGCTATCCTGGAGAGGGACCAAGGTCTTTTTCCTATATTTTGTCAGTACTTAGTAAATATACGGATGAGATCGATGAATATGTAGTGCCTCGGAAATTCATTCAACGAATAGACAATTCTGCACTAACTTTAAAAGATCTAGATTGGCTTTTTAAGCAAACCCCTTTAAGGCCTCAAAGGTGGTATGACTACATTTATGAGCGTCACACTATACCAAATCAATTCACTCACTACTTCCCGACGGAAATTCCTATAGCTTTGATAGATGACAGACTATTGGATATAGCACTATCTCTGAAACAAAACCCTGATAACGCTTTGATGACTGGGTATAGGTTGCTTGAACAGGTAATTAAAGAAAAATCTGGTCTGACGAAAGAAACAGGCGCAAAACTGTTTTCAAAAGCCTTCACGGGCGAGAACAGTTCTTTATGTTGGGAAAATTTAGATGGTAGTGAAAGTACGGGGCGCGCAAATATGTTTTCTAGTATATTTATGGCGTTTCGTAATCGTAGGGCTCACCAACAACTTGATTCCAATGCATGCGACGAACTTCGTGAGTTCATGTTATTAAATCAGTTATTTATATTAGAACGCTCAACAAAGGTTCGAGAATTAGAGCGGCAAAACGCTTAAAAACCTCAATCTAATGATTTTGGTTCTCGTCACTAATAAAAGCTACGCAGCCTGAGGCTGCGTATCCCAGTGCCATTGTAAAAACCCGAATTAAGGTTGGCAGTAATTATAAGATAAATCAATAATAAAACTCTCCTCGGTCATGCGCGTCGCGAGCCTCTTGCTCTGTGTGCTCATCTCCATAAAAGTTTACATTCCCAGCGCCATCACCATGCTCTTCAATGAACTTATCTTGGTCTGATTTCTTCCTACTGTCATCTTCCAACATCACTTCCAGTGCAATCAGCGCTGTAGCTTTTAGTGCTTTTAAAAACATATCCACCCCACAAAACTAAGGATTCCTGAGTATCTAAATCACATTAAAGCTAAGAAACTCTTAGTTTTCAAGTTTGCTTTGTATTTATATGAAAACTAACGATGAATCGCCTTTTCCAAAAAGATTAAAAGAAGCTAGAAAGCAAAAAGGGCTAACCCAAAAACAGTTAGGTGTTTTAACTGGTATGGATGAGTTTTCAGCCTCTGCCAGAATGAACCAGTATGAAAAAGGAGTTCACGCACCAGACTTCAAAACAGCTAGAGCTCTTGCAAGTGTTTTGCAGGTGCCAACAGCTTTTTTATTCTGTGAAGAAGAAGATCTTGCAAATTTAATAATAAAATATGTAAATAGAGTTAACCAAAATCAAAAATAAGAGACAGGTATGTTCATGAGTAAATTTGAAGATTTATTAAACAAGGAAAAAGCTTATCTGTGGCAAAAAACTTCAGAGATCGAAGAGAATATTAGAAACCTAGAAGCTCGTATTCGTGATGAATTTTTACAGTCCGGTACTGATTTACAAAAAAATGCTAATTATTCATCACGTAAAGTCACTGAATACAAAAATAAATCTAACGTAGCAAAGCAAGAGGCTGAAGCTGCGGCCGCAGACAGTAAGGATTATTTATCAAAAATAGAAAACATTTACTCAGAAACTTCAAGTAATCGTAAAGAAATTGAAAAGTATTTAAGTGATGTAAAAAGCGAAACGGAAAAACTTGATGAATTAGTAGATAAAACGACCAGCATCTATGACGAAATGTGTGATCAGTATCGTCAGTTATCAGAATTGCCAAATAAATACATATCTCTAGGAGATGACCTTAGTGAACTTGAAGAAAACATTGGTACTGCTGAATCTAATACTCAAAAAATCAAAAGTTTATTAACCCAATCAATAAGTCATAAAAATAAATTAACTGAAATATATGATGAGTTTTATGGATATGAAGAAGAAGATGAAGATGGAAATGTTCATAAAGAGAAAGGTAAGCTAGACCAATTAGATTCAGAGCACTCGCAAATAAAGTCAGATTTAGAAGAAACTAAAAATGAACTCATGGAGCTATCTGAGTCTAGTAATGCCCGCTTCAATGAGCTGCTAGATACACATAAAGCTCAATTTGATAATTTCTTATCCGAAAAAGAAGATAATATTCAAAGTATTGAAGATAAAATAAAATCTTTGCTACCAAATGCGCTTACAGCTGGCCTTAGCCATGCTTATGAAGCTAAGAAACTAGATGAAGTTGAGAATCATAAACAACTTAATAAATACTTTTATTACAGTATTATTGCTATGGTAGTGGTATCTTTGGTACCGGTAGCACTGTCAGGGGTACTGCTAGCACAAGGTAAAGAACTTAAGGAAGTTATTTTAGATGCTCCCAAAATGTTCATGAGTGTACTCCCTATTTACTTGCCTTTTCTTTGGCTTGCATTTTCAAACAATAAAAAAGTTAATTTATCTAAGCGCTTAATTGAAGAGTACACACACAAAGAAGTTTTAAGCAAAACATATGAAGGTCTTTCGACACAAATCCAGAGTATCAAAGATCAAGAAGCTTCCTCTGAATTGAAAACAAAACTTCTGTTTAACATTTTGGAAATCAATGCTGAAAACCCTGGGAAGTTGATTTCTAATTATGACAAGAGCGATCACCCTCTTATGGAAGCACTTGATAGAAGCTCGCAATTGACTGACTCTATAGAACGGTTAGCAAAAATACCTGGATTTAATAAATTAGCCTCAAGACTCAGTGAGGGATCGAAGAAAATTTTAAAAGAACAGGAAATAAGGGTTAATCAGGGTCTAAGTGTATCGGAACTAATGAAAGAAGATAAGAGCGAAGAACAAGTTAAACCAGTCCAATCAAATTGACGATAAAACTATTGTAAAAATATTATTCAATTTAAGTTTCTTGGTTTGCTTTTTGAAAGTAAATAGCCCAAAAAGCAACCAAGCCTAATATCAATAAATTACTTACAATTAGAGGTAACATAAAAATCTCCATCGATACTATTTATGTTTAACCCAATAAGTTTACTCCTGAAAACTTCCAAATACCAAGCCCTTTTTAACCGATGCATCATGAGCAATTGCCCCCTCTTTGTTAAGGGGCTGCGCCCCCCGCTATGTCGAAGCGATAGATCGCTCGCTTCATAGCGGGGGGCTTGGCTTTTCGTGGCTTACACGCAGGTTTTTATTTGCAGATTGCACATAGACAACTTTAACGCTAACCTAATATTGAAATAGCCCAATGGGCATTTACAAAAAACGGCGCTGTTCAGCTGCCGACAACACGTAGTGAGGACCCTCACTCTCTTCAATCTAATAGTCATGTCTCACGCCACATTTAAGGCGTTATATCGGCGCTTTCTGCTGCCGTTTTCACGTAAAGAGGAAATAAATTAAGGCGAGATCGGTCCGAGCCTTTCGCATGCGCGAAAAACAGGGGCGAATAGGCTTTAGTGTCGCTGAGCAACCTAGTTGCCAGTTAATCTTACAACCTAGGAGAGCATCATGACTTTTAATCCAAATACTGAAGTCGCTTTATTAAAAGCGCAAACAAAACTACGAACCCGTAAACGGCGTAAACCACACGGCTAGCGCATTTTAATCCCAGACTCTAACAGGGTTGAGCGGTAATCATCG
>JBMYWR010000199.1:0-5641 GCA_049607625.1 Colwellia sp. | reverse complement strand
TTTTCAATGGCTAGTTTGTGTGAGGTTTTAGTTGAAACACAAGATGAAAAGTTGGCGGTTGAAATGGGGCATGTAGCCGCTGCTGAAGCGTGGCGTATAGAAGATAAGTATTCTCGATATAACAACACTAGCCTTTGTTCAGAAATGAATGCAAAAGCTGGTGAAGTTGTTCAAATTGACAGTGAAACGTATCAATTGTTGGCGTTTGCTCATCAGTGTTATGAGATGAGTGAAGGGGCTTTTGATATAACGTCAGGCATTTTAAGAAAAGCATGGCACTTTGATGGTAGTGATAATCTACCTAGCAAAGAAAGTGTTGAAGCATTACTTAAATTTGTTGGCTGGCACCATATTAATTATTCCCCTGAAACCTTTTCTATGAACAAAGGTATGGAAATTGATTTTGGTGGTTTTGGCAAAGAGTACGCTGTTGATCGAGCCATTTTACTTTTGAGTAAAATGGCTAACTTTCCATTTTTGGTTAACTATGGCGGAGACCTAGCAACCTTTGGCAAAAAGAAAAATAATGAAGCTTGGCAAATTGGAGTTGAACACCCAGCTTTTAAGGCGCAGCAATCAACGATAGTAACGGTCAAAGAAGGTGCAATAGCAACGAGTGGTGATGCTAATCGATTTTTATTGAAAGACGGGCAACGCTATAGTCATGTACTTAATATTAAAACAGGTTGGCCAGTTAAAGATGCACCTGCTTCAATTACTGTAGCAGCTCCTAAATGCATTCAAGCAGGTTTTTTGGCAACTTTAGCGTTGTTGCAAGGGGAAAATGCAGAAGCATTTTTACAACAACAAGAAATAATGTATTGGTCTATACGGTAATCAATTTAAAAACCTACCTTAAAGAATTAAATAAATAGAGATATCCTAAATCATGAGAGTACTTTTAGTTGAAGACGATACACACCTAGCAAACGGTTTGCGTGAATCATTAAGGCATGAAGGTTATAGTGCAGATGTAGTTTTTAACGGTAATGATGGTTTGAACGCTATACAAAGTGGCGACTTTGATATTGTGATCCTTGATTTAGGTTTACCTGATATTGATGGCCTTTCAGTGCTTAAAAAAGCTAAGCAAATAAATAAAGAGCTTCCTGTGCTTATTTTAACCGCTAGAGATGGTATTGAAAGTAAAGTGAAAGGACTAGATTTAGGTGCTGATGATTATTTAGCCAAACCGTTCAGTATAGAAGAGTTGCTCGCTAGACTAAGAGTGATAGAAAGAAGGCTTGGTAACCATTCTACATCAGTTATAGAGCACAAAGGATTATCAATAGATACTAAGGCGCACATTATTTCTATCAATGAAGTTGATGCAAGTTTTTCAAGAAGAGAATACATGATCATTAAATCCCTATTAGAAAATATAGGGAGAATCCAATCAAAAGAACAATTAGAAAGTAAACTCTATGAGTGGGGGGAAGAAGTTGCTTCTAATACTATCGAAGTACATATTAGCAATATAAGGAAAAAGCTCCCTAAAGCATTTATTAAAACCGTGAGAGGAGTGGGTTACGTAGTGAGTAAAACCTAAATGAGTATACAACGATATTTATTAATAATCATTCTATCGGTAGTTACCTTAGCTTCATTTGCTGCGGCTTTGCAGGGCTACAAAGCAAGTCGTGACAGCCTAACAAGTATATTTGATGAAGAAATGAAATCTTTTGCACTCGCCCTAATGAATAGTCCCATTAAGCAGGGTGGACAAAATGCTAATCTACCTTCAACATTTGCCTATCAAGTCTTTTCTAATGAAATATTACTTTTAAAAAGTAACAATGCCCCCTCAAAAGCCATAACTACTCTGGAAAAAGGTTTTCTTGATAGCAGTTTTTCAAATCAAAGGTGGCGAATTTTCGTATTAGCTGAAAATAATATTAAGGTGATTGTTGCCCAGTCAGTAACACAACGTACTGAGACGGTAGAACACGTATTATTAGAAGCTATATTGCCAATAGTTTATGTCATTCCACTTATTGGCTTATTAGTGTTTTTGGCGATAAACAGAAGCTTAAAACCCCTCAATTTACTATCAAAACAACTTAAACAAAAAAACGCGAATGATTTGACTCCAATAAAAGTCAATGAGAACTCGGCTGAATTAAAGCCAATTGAGCACATTTTAAATTTATTATTGGAACGATTAGGTAACTCGTTTGAACGCGAAAAAAGACTTTCTGCTGATGCAGCCCATGAACTAAGAACGCCAATAAGTGTGTTGAAAATTACAGCCCACAATATATCAGTCGCCTTTGAGGATGATAGTATTACACAGCAACATATTCATGAGTTAAATAACAATACCGTGCGTATGGCACATGTTATTGAGCAAATTATTACCTTAAATAGAACAACGCCAGAAAACTTTGAGCAAAGTAAATCAAAACTTGATTTAAGAACTGTGTTGCAACAAGTCATTTCAGATAATTATGAAAAAATAGAATGTTCACAACAATCTATTTCTTTAAAATCAGAGTCAGTGCCTATTTTTGGTGATGTTTTTTCTCTTGAAATATTGTTTGATAACTTAATCAAAAATGCTAATAAATATAGTGGTAAGAATACACAAATCAGGGTTAGTACTATACAAAGTGAAAATATTGTCGAAGTGGTTGTTGAAGACTCAGGCGAAGGAATATCCCAAGAAAATTTAGATAAAGTATTTCAGCGCTTTTATAGAGTAAAGCAGCATGTTGAAACAGGTAGTGGCTTAGGGCTTTCCATTGTTAAACATATTGTAGATTTACATAAAGGGAAAATCGTTTTAACTCAATCTGAACTTGGTGGTCTTAAAGTCTCAATTGTTTTGCCTAAAGCTGCTGTTACAGGCTCTTATGATGATTAGGCGATGTAACTTACTGAGTCATGTTTGGCTTGTGCTTATACTCTTGCCCTTCACTTTATGGGCAAAAACAAAAGAATTTCATCTAACAATTGAGAACCATGTTTTTACGCCCTCAGAATTGAAAGTTCCTGCCAATGAGAAAGTTAAGTTAATTATTTATAATAAAGATAAGGTTGCTGAAGAATTTGACAGCTTTGATTTAAATAGAGAAAAAGTATTATTCCCTGATAAAAAAACGACAATTTATATAGGACCTCTTCAAGAAGGAAGGTATGAATACTTTGGTGAATACAATCCCAATACTGCTAGAGGGATAATTCTTGTTGAGGTGAATCATGCTTATTAATACCGTCATACTGTTTTTAAAAGATTTGCTGCCCATTTTTATTCTCTTATGTTTACTTAAAGCTAATAATACGAGTGTTATTATTTCGAATAAAGCAATCATTTTAACCCTTTCTGTCAGCATTTTTGGCATTATTGCTACTTTTAAACTCTTACCATCAATGAATGAGCTGTGGGAAGGAATAGGAATAGAAGTAATACAAACGATTGAAATATTGCTTGTTTATTTTTTCTTGGTTTTTAGCTACTCAAGTACGACTGTAAAAAAACACCCATCTATGACTCCGCTCTATTTTATCTTATCAGCCATAGTTATCTTTATTGCGTTAAATGCTAGTGTTTTTATTGTGTTTTTGGATAGCTATATCACCAATACTGATTCTATCAAGAATATTATTGCAGGCTTAGCAATTGGGCTGGGGATTTGTTTGAGTTTTAGTTCGTTATTTTTATTTTTGTTATTTTGGTTAAATAGAAATAAATATTATTTTGTAACTTACTCTTTTTGGGCATTCTTTCTAACAGGGCAAGTTAGCCAAGTAATAAGTTTGATGCAACAGGTGGATATAATTCAAAGCAGCGAGGCTCTTTGGGATAGCTCAACGTTAGTTGAGGATAAATCTGAGTATGGTCACCTGCTTAACTCACTTTTTGGTTATGAAGCCAGACCTTCTTCTGAACTTATAACCTTGTATTTAGGTAGTCTATTTGTATTTTATATTTATTTTTTTATATACAAGCGCGATAAGTCTAGCGAAACAAAAAACTCTGATGGGGGAAATTATGGGCTTTAGAACGGTACTAATACTGTTGCTAATCTTTTCAAAAGTTGTTTTGGCAGATGGGCTTGTTGTTGACAAAGTGTACCATCCTTATGTTTTACCTAATGAGAAAGAATTTGAATGGCGGTTGATGTCAAGGCAAACAGAAAGCAATACGCTTCTTGGTCAGAGGATCGCTTATGGGCAGTCATTGAGTGAAACGGTAATGATAGAAGGTCATCTAGTAGGTGAGAAAACTGAAGTAGAAGATTTTGGCCTTCAAGCTTATGAAATAGAAGTTCGATGGATGCTTACCGAACAAGGGGAATTATGGGCTGATTGGGGGATGCTTTTTGAAATTGAAAAAATGCATACTAGTAATGATTGGGAAGTAACAACGGGAATTTTATTTGAAAAAGAATTTGGCCGTACTAGTCTTACGATGAATCTATTTGGTATTTATGAGTGGGGTGAAAATCTTCAAGATGAGTTGGAGATAGAATTCAGGTTAAAGTACCGTTACCGTTGGCTTCCGCAACTTCAACCAGCAATAGAAATTTATACTGGAGAGAACTATTTTGGTATTGGCCCTGCGTTTATGGGAATTCAGCGTTTTGATGGTCAAAAACAACTTAAATGGGAAGCTGGCTTTATTACTGAGCTATCTAATTCAGGTAAAGATCATAGCTTACGAGTTGCATTAGAGTATGAATTTTAAAGCTACTGTAAGCCAACGTTTTCCAATTGTGCTCACTTAGTTAATCGACATATAGCCGACTAAACCTGTAACAAACCCTAATATTGCCCCTAATGGCGGTGCCCAGTTATTCTCAAGTGGCACTTTTGGTGCGATATCTTGAAAAATAGAATACAAAATACCTCCTGAAGCAATAAGCATAATTGCACCAATAATTTCAGGGGAATCGCTGAGCCAATAATAACCAGTAAAAGCAAATGTAGGGCCAAGCAGAGCGAATATAAAAAACAATGAAATTACATGTTTGGAATTAAATGCTGATGTTTTTTTTACTTCGATAAAAGCATTAAATCCCTCTGGTAAATTTTGAAAAGCAATCAAAAGAGTCAGTAATATTGCACTTTCTTTATGAATTAAAAATATTGCACCTAAGGCTAAAGATTCGGGAATGAAGTCAGCAAGCATTGCAACTAACTGGCTAGCTTGTGTGTTTGATTTTGACAAATAAAGGTCAATAAATAAAAATGCAATAGCCCCTGAAATCAAGAAAATGCTACTTTCAAAGACATTTAAGCTATTGATTCCTTCTGGTACTAGCACTAAAGATACTGCCGCAAGTAAGGTGCCACCACCAAATGCAATGATACTGTGATTCCAGCTTGCATGAATTGTTCTACTAAATTTATTTCCTAGCAAAGCACCTATAGGAATGGCAAGCCCTGCGATTAAAGTTAACAAGGATATGGTTAAAATGTCTGACATTAAAAATACTTATTTAGGCTTACTTAATGAGTGTTGAGCTAATATTTTGTAAAAACTAGCGTGCTTATTCAAGGGCAAATGACTTATTTTTTATCTATATGCTTCATGCCGTTGATCATTGAGTTAAAAAGATTCTTTTTAAAATAGAGGCTAGAAAATAGCACTTCTAAAATATGTATTGCAATTAAGTATATAAAAATATTGCTAAATAGT
>JBMYWR010000198.1:0-5654 GCA_049607625.1 Colwellia sp. | reverse complement strand
CGTATTTACGCATTAAAAACATCGCTGTTTGGCCAGCTTTTAGTTCACAAACATGTTATGTGTGCATACTGCTATTACAACAGGTCCTTAGTAGAACCTCAATCTGTTTATTATATTATTTTTACGATAACTTTAGCTGCTAGTTGGAACGCCACTGTGGAATTTAAAATCAGGGTCTGGAGTAGAAATTAATTCAGCTTCCACTTCACCAAAGAACTTGATTCTTTCGGAAATATCTTCACCAGCTACTTGTTCAGCTAATGCCAAGTAATCTTGATAATGCCTTGCTTCTGAACGCAGTAATGAAACGTAGAACTTATTGAGCTCATCATCTAAATGTGGAGCTAACTTTGCAAACCGTTCACAAGAACGAGCTTCGATATAAGCTCCACAAATTAACTTATCAATTAAAATTGCTGGCTCATGAGTTCTCACATGCTTCATCATGCCTTTAGCATAACGACTAGCAGTAATATTCTCATATGGGATACCTCGTGCAACCATAATTTCTAGGACTTGATAAAAATGGTGTAGCTCTTCCTTAATAAGAAGCACCATCTTATCTATCAAATCCTGCCCGAAGTCAGAACCACTTTTAGGAACTATATCCTTTGTTAATTTGTAATGCTCTGCCAAAGACTCTAAAGAACCCTCTTTTTTATAGACAAACTTCTCATAAGGTTGAAACCACTCAAGCAGCGCCTCGCCACTTTTTTTATCAGCAGCGTATTTACGAATTAACCACATCGCTGTTTGTCCAGCTTTCAATTCACATATCAAATGGTCCAAGAGAAGAACAGGCAAGTTTTCAGCCTTTTTAGCTTCTATAACCCATTTTTCAGGGGTCTCGCATTGTAAAAAAGATCTAATTGGGGCTAATAATTCTGTATACGGCACGTTGTTGAATCTCGGTATTCAAACTAAATAAAAGAGATCTTACCATATATAAAACAAAAGGGACGTTGCTATATATTAAACTGTCAAGTTCTCACATGTTGATGTTTATTAAATGTTTTGAAGCTATCACCAAATATATGCTGTTTTTTGTACCTAGCACCAAAACCACCAGATAAAAAACCATGTATTTTTAAGTATTCAAAATAAGACATTAGCATTTTGTACGGAGTAACAAATGGCATTTCAATTCCTTTAGCTTTTAGAAGCTTTGATTTGTACATTAAGTCCTTATATGGGCTTACTAGATCTACTCCTAGTTGTGCTAGCCTTTTAGCTGAAAAACCAACTTCAACACCATCATTGTTAACCCAACAAATATCCCTAATCAGTATCATCTGCCACAGTTTAGGTTGGCAACCATAAATCCAGTAAGGATCTATATCTTCCCAAATAAGCAAATTTAAATATTCTTCTTCAAAGCCTTTATTGACTAGTTCTTTAAAGTACCTCACAGATAAATTTTTAATTTTATCGTAGTCCTGACTAATGACCTTTTCAGAAGTCGATATTAATACTTCAGCACGTTCTAAACTTTCATCTAACTGCTTCTGTTCAAATTGCTTTCTCTTAGCTAATTCTCCTTCGATAATACCATTACATTTTTCTATATACTCTAAAGCAATTCTGTTTTTACCCCACTTTGCTCTAATAAACTCAGGTGGTTGGTTCACACTTTCTGCGTCAAATACCAATAAATTTTGGAGACTCCTCAGATTTTCAGTGTCAGTAACATTATCAAACTGATCGTCAAATAAGACATCGATAGGCTTTAGCTCTTTTCCTGACTTAGCAACCAATTCAAAGCTCATACCCTCGATATGCTCGAAGCTTTTAATTTTGACCCGTTTATCTAATTGAGGTGGACTAGGAAGCTTAGACTTAATAATTTCACCAAACTTGTTTGTTGGTATTTTTTGAAAGGTGAATTCATAACAAGGTAGTTTAAAGCCATTTTGTAAAAAGTACCCCTCTAATAGATTAATCCATTGTCTTAACCCATTATTAATACGATCAACTTTCTGATCTAGTTGCTCTATAAGGTGCTGATTTACATGATTTATGAATTGGTTTGTTAAGTTAATAATTTTTTGATTATAGGCTTGTTCAAGTTCTTGTTTTACCTCTTTAAAACCTATACTCCCCTCTTGGAGTAAATTCGAGATATCAATTTCAACCGTATTTAGCTCAAGTACCTTAAGCTTATCTTCTTTGTCATCATCTACTTTATGCCAGACCTTTATTTCAAAATTAATATCAAGTTCAACACCTTCATAAACCGCAGAAACAAAAACATCAGACCTAACTGTACCGATTGTTTTTTCTACTTTTGCGCTTTTGAATTCAATCTTCTTTTTACCGAATAATGATTTGTTTTCTGAACTGTAACTTCTACCTAATATGTCTTTACGCGAATAGGTTTGGTTATCAAAATCAATAAGAGGTATTGTTTTAAGCTTTGATAAAACATGCTTACCTAAAATATGAAGCGCTGTTTCTTGGCAGAATTGACTTTCATTTCCCCTATAATGAGCAAAATGCCAAACCGTTTTATCCCCCATTCGTGCCACAAGCTCTGATTTACACTCAGGGCATATACAATTGCTCTTTAACCCCCTTTGTTCCTCTGATAAATCTTCGATTAAGATTACCTCAGAGGTGTCTTTATCTATGCCTATTGGGATTTTCATTACATAACATCCTTGTTAGTAAAAATTAGATGGATAACTGAAAGTGGGTTAAGACAAAATCTTTCATCATCTCTTCACGGTGTTTAATGTAGCTTTTTATGCTTTCTACATTCCCCCAATCACAAGGGACACCATCTATTTCATTCTGTGACATCAATGGCGCTAATTTAAAGGCTTCTAACTTATCTGCTGTATTCTTATTTCCTTTGCTTGAATTAGAGGCGGCATAATCAATGACTAAGTTTCCGATACTATGCTTGTAGGACTCATGAAACTCATCATCATACTCAACATTTTTAGCCCTTTGGGCTGATATATGCTCAATACTCAGTTTTTCCCTTTCCCTTGTTGTGAAATACTCTTTCAAGGTGAGTTGTGGAAAACCTTTAGCGTGACGTAATTTGTTCTCATAAGAAAACAAAACATAACGTACAGAATTTTTGCTTAACCATTCATAGTGATTTTCATACTCAACAGCCTCTAATGCTCTATTGTTGATATTCCACCAATTACCCTTCGTAAAATCCTGTACTAGCTCAATAACATCTTCATTTCTTCTTAATCGAGTATATAGGTAGCTTTCACCATTACTGCGAAGCCCTACCAATGCCGCTCGAAACGTAAATTGATTTATAGCTTGTAATAACCTATCTAAATCTTCTTTTTTGTCTTTGTAGATTTTCATCAGTACAGGGTAAAAAGGGGCTACTCGTCCAATCATGAATAACTGCGCTAAATTACGATTGATTTGTTTTTCATCTTGAATACTTGAGTAAATTTTAAAACTATTTTTAAGGCGAGTTGCATAAGATCTAATTTCTTTCAACGCTTCACTTTTAGTTTCTGGGTTATTAACCAATTTGGCTATTTTTAGTTTGATATACTCTTTTGGCTTTTCTTGAAAATCTGCGGGGCAACTCTCAAAAGCAATATTATGATAACGAAGTACGTCCCTATCACTAATCTCATACTCTTCAACTAGTCTATAAATTTCAGCGAATTCGAGTTGAATATTTCTGATGATTTGATCTGGATTTTGAGATACTAATCCAGCGTTATACATCAAAAAACTCTTAATGGATTCAAGATCAGTTAGCTTTCTCCCCCGATCATTTAACAGTTCAAATATTTGTGTTGCGGTATTGATTTGATCAACGACATAAAGCAAAACATCTGCATTAGTTGCTGTGTTATATATTTTCTCTAAATTTACAATATCGAGTTTATCTAATTCGGTATTGAAGTAATTTTTTGCTTCTAACAAAAGTCTTTGAGAATTAGTTTTAATGTCAATTACTGATACTGTGGCATCATCCAATATAACGCTATGCAAAAATACTGAGTCTTCATTATCTGTTTGGAGTTTATAGAACTCTTCATCTTTGATGAATTTTCTGATTGTTCTACTGGAAACCAAACTAGATGAGTTCGAAATTAACTTTTCTATAAGTGCATTTATAAAAATTATAAAGGTTGTAAGCCTTTGCTGCCCATCAACAATATCAACGATTGAAAACTCGTTTTTGCTTCCATTTATATGAAAAAGAAATGATCCTAAAAAATAACTTCGATCTTCATGTTGATTAACAATATCTGATAAAAAATCTTTTAAGTTTTCTTCAACTTCCCAAGAGTAAGCCCTTTGATAGACGGGTATATTAAATATTCTGGTGTCACCAAAAATATCTTTTATCGTTGATTTCCCTGTTTGCATTAACTTCTTCCAATCTATTTGAAATGTAAAGAATGTACGACTGTAAGCAAGTTACAGCCGTATTGAGTACTTTTACGCTATTTGACTATCAAATGAGTCATATGAATCAGCTTTGATAAATTGTGTATCATTACCAAGTGCAGCGAAGTGAGCTTTACCACATTCAATTTTAGCTTTTTCAGTTGGTCTTAAAGCATCACTAAACATTGAACCTTTAGTTTCAACAACAAAGTACAGCTTTTCAGCTCCATCTTTATCTACCAATACAGCCCAATCAGGGTTATATGAACCTAATGGTGTATCAATCTTAAACCAACTTGGTAATTTGGCGTAAACCTTAACTTGGGTGTTATTTTCCAGCTCATTAGCGAAAGTTTCCTCTACATCAGAATCATAAATTACATGATCATAAATAGATTTTTCTGCTGGCAACATATTTTTGCTCAAATACCCCATTAGCTCTTGGTCTTCGAACAGCTCCTGAGCATAAAATTCATCGTTACCAATTTTTTCGTATTTAATGCCATCAACAATAAATAAGCGCATTTGATTTTTGATAATGGTTACAGCTTGTTCAATAAACTTTTGAGGGTTCATTTTGAACGCTTCTAAGCGGCCACATCTGCGTAAAATATTAACGATAGACTTACGAGTTAAATTAGTTTGCTCTTGCAAGTAAGTCACAATATCAGGCAATTGATAATCTCTAGCTGTGTATGAATGGTTGCTAGTTTCTTCATCAATTACGTTTACACCACTTTGCTCAATAGCGGTTGTTGCTTTGGTATATTTAAATTTAGCCGTACCAACAACTAAATTGCCTTCAATTTCCTTAGCACAGGCGTTTACAAGCTCTTCAGGATCAAAATCAACTCGATACCAAGTCTTATACTTAATTCTGTCCCATAGTGGCTTGAAATCTACGTCAAAGGCTTGTTTCTTAAACTGTACTGGCTTTTTCTCTTCATGCTTTTTAACATTTAAGCCACCAGCTACTTTTTTAAGTACCGCATTAATTTGTGCCGTTTGATCTGCAAAACCTTCAGGCAAGTTTACTGTATTTTCTTTAAGTGCCGTTTTTAAATCATCGGTCACTTTACCTCTTTTATCTAAGTAACCTTGTTCACTTAAATGTGACCAAAGTTGCTCTGATTTTTCAGCACCAAGATAAGTTGATTTTTCACCACAAGAAGATAAAACTGGAATATTGGCAAATTGATGTTTTTCAACCAAACCAAACTTTATGCCTTCTTCTTTTTCTATTTCATGCTGTAATTCACTAACAAACTTTTCAT
>JBMYWR010000197.1:0-5710 GCA_049607625.1 Colwellia sp. | reverse complement strand
AAACACTCCACTGAGTTAGGTTTTTGCCTGAACCCCTTGGAACTGGATGCGCATTCTATAGATTAATTTAATCAGTGCAAGGGTTATTTTGCATTTAAAACCTGTTTGAACATAATTTATGCAACCTCCGCTTTACTTCTTATAACCGACTACTAAACCAGTTAGTTCACCCGACCATAAAAACATAAAAATTTTTAGACAAAATAGGAATTCTAAGCCATTATTAATATTAACAATATCACCAATATCACTACTGATAGCAATACACTGAGTTCCTTGTCAGTCTTTTTAGATTAATGACAGGAGCACTTTTCATTTAAGGAAATATTATGGAAACTACTTATTGGTTAGCTGCCTTTATTTGTCTCGGTTGGTTTATGTCTTTTCAACGAGCTTCTTTGCTTACTTATACCTTCGCATTATTTATTTTAATGTTTTTGGGAACTGCATTTAATGTAATAGGTATTGTTTCATGGATTTTATTTTTATTAATCTTTATCCCCTTAAATGTAGATTCAATTCGACAACAGTTTATCAGCCTGCCAGTTCTTGTTTTATTTAAAAAGATCATGCCTGAAATGTCTTCTACTGAACAAGAGGCCATCGATGCTGGTACGGTCTGGTTTGAAAGCGATTTATTCAGAGGTGATCCCGACTGGGATAAATTACATAATTACCCTATCCCTGAACTTAGTGCTCAAGAGACTGAATTTTTGGAAGGTCCGGTGGAAGAAGTATGTAAAATGGTTTCCGACTGGCAAACTACGCATGAATTAGCTGATTTATCTCCAGAGGTTTGGCAGTTTTTGAAAGACAATTTGTTCTTCGCCATGATCATTAAGAAAAAATATGGGGGCTTGGAGTTCAGTGCTTATGCACAATCTCGTGTTTTACAGAAACTAACCGGTGTTAGTAGTGTCCTAGCAAGTACCGTTGGTGTTCCAAACTCATTAGGGCCAGGCGAGTTACTTCAAGAATATGGCACTAAAGCCCAACAAGAACACTACTTACCTCGCCTTGCAAAGGGTGAAGAAATACCTTGCTTCGCCTTAACTAATCCTGAAGCGGGTTCGGATGCCGGTGCCATTCCAGACCAAGGTGTCGTATGTCATCAGGAGTTTAATGGAGAAAAAGTTTTAGGCATCAAGCTAAATTGGGATAAGCGTTATATCACTTTAGCTCCTATTGCTACCGTGCTAGGTCTTGCTTTTAAACTAAGTGATCCAGAAAGATTAATCGGTAACAAGATAGATCTTGGCATTACTTGTGCGTTAATACCTACAGACTTACCTGGCATTACGATTGGCAGGAGACATTTTCCGTTAAATGTTCCTTTTCAAAATGGACCTACACAAGGTAAAGATGTTTTTGTTCCTATAGATTATATTATTGGTGGGCAAGATATGGCAGGTCAAGGGTGGAGAATGCTCGTTGAGTGTTTATCTGTCGGTAGGGCAATCACGTTACCTTCTAATAGTGCTGGAGGAGTTAAAACTGCAGCACTGGCTACTGGTGCTTATGCAAGAATTCGTCGTCAGTTTAAACTTCCTATCGGTAAAATGGAAGGAATAGAAGAAGCACTTGCTCGTATAGGCGGTAATGCCTATTTAATGGATGCTGTCACTACGATGTCTTCTGGTGCAATTGATTTGGGAGAAAAGCCTTCTGTTATCTCGGCAATTGTTAAATATCATTTAACAGAGAAAATGAGAGAGTCTATAACCGATGCTATGGACATCCATGGTGGCAAGGGTGTTTGTATGGGACCAAGTAATTATTTAGCCAGAGGATATCAAGGTGCACCCATTGCCATTACGGTAGAAGGCGCAAATATACTTACCCGCAGTCTTATTATTTATGGACAAGGTGCTATTCGTTGTCATCCTTATGTACTAGCAGAGCTCGATGCCGCAAAGCATTATAATGAACATGATAAGCAAGTGGATGCATTAAACAATTTTGATCATGCTTTCTTCGGCCATATAGGCTTTAGCATTAGTAACATTTCACGTAGTTTTTGGTGCTCTCTTACTGGAAGCCGCTTTTTACAAAGCCCATTTAACGATGTAACTAAACGTTATTATCAACATTTAACAAGGTTTAGTTCTAATTTAGCAATGCTTTCAGATATATCAATGCTTGTATTTGGTGCTGATTTAAAAAGGAAAGAAAGGGTGTCTGCTCGTTTAGGAGATATACTTAGTCACCTTTATTTAGCTAGTGCAACATTAAAACGATATAACGATGAAGGCAGGCAGCATCAAGATAACGCTCTAATGCAATGGGCAGTTGAAGATGCCCTATACAAAATTCAATGCGCAATTGATGATGTCCTCAATAACTTGCCAAGCAAAGCGATTTCAACCCCTCTTAAATTAATTATTTTTCCGTTTGGTCGGTGCCTAAGAAAACCAAGTGACACTAGAGACCACCAAGTTGCTCGGATACTTCAAACTCCCTCAGAGAGTAGAAGCAGGCTTGGTTTTGGGCAGTATTTATCTAGAGAAGAAGGCAACGTATTTGGCTTACTTGAGCAAACACTTGAAAACATTATAGCTTGTGAGCCATTACATAAAAAAGTATGTACTGCACTTGGTGAAAAATTACCTTTTTATCATCTTGATGCAGTAGCAGAAAAAGGCATTGAACTCGGTGTAATAAGTGAAACTGAAGCGGCCTTATTAACACAAACAGAAGTCGGTCGAAAAGCGATTATCGCAGTTGACGATTTTGACAGTAAAGCGCTTTCTGCGAGTTCATGACATGAACTAATGTGATTTAGTTATATATAAGACTAATTGTTTATATTAACTTATTAGTCTTATATGCTATTGTTTTATAAAGATTGATTATTATTTTTATAACTAAATGACAGGGAGTTATGGCAGATGAAAGTAAAGGATAAAAAGGCTTTAAATACATCGGATGTACGCAACGTTTTTCTTAAAGGGCTTAAGAAGAATGATGAAATACCATTAGTGCGCCGTTCAAAAGGCGTTCTTACGAGAGAAAAAATTCTTGAAGCAGCTATAACGGAGATGGCAAAGACTGGAGTTAAGGGAACAACCCACCGCGCAATTGCCAACAGAGCTGATTTACAACTTTCCTTAACCACTTATTACTTCAAAGATATCTACGAACTTATCCATCATGCCTTTATGCTTAATGCTAATAAATCGCTGATAAATAGGGAAGTTATCTTTGAAAAGATATTTGTTTTATTAAGCGCATTTAAAATGGCTGACATTAGAAAGGCTGCAGTAAAGAAAATATTGTTATTACAATTAGTAGAGTTATTCGTTAATTATATAATGCATAGTACGGAAAAATCGCCTGAGTTGATAACAGTAGAGCGTTTAATGTTTATAGAAAGTCAGTTCAGTAAAGACTTACATAAAGTAACTAAGGAATATGAAACCGCTTCATTATCTCCCTATATAAAGCTTTGCCATTATTTTGATAAAACCAATACAGCGGTTAACGCTTATCTTTTGCAGTCGATAATTACCGAGCTACAATGTTCACTGATTTCTCAGTTGAACGGTAAAGTTGATAGAGACTTTATTAGTCAAAATGTGAAGAAAGTGATGACGGTGATAATGAAAATTAAACACTAGCGCCAAGCTAATGCTATTGTGTGATTCTGACTTGCACTACTAAAACTAAAACTAAAAAACGCACAAATAATTAAATATTTGTGCGTTTTTAATATTTTTCGCTTTATTACTTGCAGTTATACCAATTCAACTAAGTTATTGCTCACTTGTACTGGTTAAATTTAGCTAAAGGAAAGTAAATCTTGGTCAAGCTGCATTAATGTTTTAGGATCTGCCATCATCGTTTGAGCTAAAGACTTTGTTCTTGGTAACATACGCTCAAAGTAAAACTCAGCTGTTTTAATTTTTGCACGGTAAAAGTCTCTATTCTCAACATCCGTTGCAAGTTTTTCGTATGCCGATTGCGCCATTTGTGCCCAAAAGTATGCCATAACGATATAGCCTGAGTACATTAAGTAGTCTACCGATGCTGAACCAACAATATCACGGTCGTTTTTCGCCTTTATCGCTAAACGTATCGAATATTGCTGCCAGTTAGCAACCGCTTTACTTAATGGCCAAATAAATTTGTTCATCTGACGCTTATGCGGGTTAGAAGAGATCATGCTCTTATCTTTACAAAAAACCAGTATCTCTTTTGTAAACGCCTTTAATGATTTACCACGGCTAAGTAATATTTTACGGCCTAATAAATCAAGTGCTTGAATACCTGTAGTTCCTTCGTAAAGGGTTGAGATACGGTTATCACGAACAATTTGCTCCATACCCCACTCTTTAATGTAACCATGGCCACCAAAGATTTGTAAACCATGGTTAGCACTTTCAGAGCCTAACTCTGTTAAGAACGCTTTTAAAATTGGCGTAATAAAACCTAATCTATCGTCAGCCGCTTTACGATCTTCTTCTGTTTTGCCCATTTCTATTTCATCAACAATTTTAGCCGTATAGTAGATCATCGCCCTACCACCTTCTGAAATCGCTTTTTGTGTCATCAACATTTTTCTAACATCTGGATGCACAATAATAGGATCTGCTACTTGATCCGGAAACTTCTTACCCGTTAATGCGCGCATAGATAAACGCTCTTTTGCGTACATTAATGAATTTTGAAAAGCTAACTCTGCAGCACAAACACCTTGAAGTGCAGTACCAACTCGTGCGGTATTCATAAAGGTAAACATACATTCTAGACCTTTATTTTCAGGTCCAATAAGCTCTCCTTTCGCATTATCAAAGTTTAGTACCGCTGTAGATGAAGCTTTAATACCCATTTTATCTTCTATAGAGCCACAGGTTAAATTGTTACTTTCGCCTAGGTTTCCTTGATCGTCTGTCTGAACCTTAGGAACAATAAACAATGAAATTCCACGTGTTCCTGCAGGTGCATTAGGTAACCTAGCTAATACAATGTGAACAATGTTGTCGGTAAGATCATGTTCACCTGCAGAAATGAAAATTTTTGTTCCTGAGATGCTATAAGTGCCATCTTCATTTAGCTCAGCTTTAGTCTTTACTTGACCTAAATCTGTACCACATTGTGGCTCCGTTAAACACATAGTACCTGTCCATGTGCCTTCTGTTAATCTTGTTAAATAAAGCTCTTTTTGTGCTTCAGTTCCGTGAGACTGAACTGTATTCATAGCACCATGACTTAAACCAGGGTACATTGCCCACGACCAGTTTGCTGTGCCCATCATTTCTGATTTAACCATACCAAGTGATGGTGGAAGACCTTGGCCACCATGCTCAACAGGATGTGACAATGACTGCCAGCCACCTTCTACATATTTGTTATAAGCTTCTTTGAAACCTTTAGGCGTTGTTACCTTACCGTTATCAAATTGACAACCTTCTTTATCGCCACTTTGGTATAAAGGCAATAGTTCGTTTTCACAAAACTTAGCACACTCTTGGAAAATAGCATCGACTAAATCTGGCGTTGCATCCTCAAATTCAGGATATTTTTCAAAATGTTTGTAATAACCGAATACATCTTCAAGTAAAAATTTAATATCGGCAATAGGTGCTTTATAGCTAAGCATGCAGTAACTCCTGTTGTTTTAAGCATAATTAAATGACAGCAAAGTAAGCATAGTCATAATTTCAATGTATTGATTAAAACACTGGTCTAACCAGTATGCAAGTTGTTTTTA
>JBMYWR010000196.1:0-5772 GCA_049607625.1 Colwellia sp. | reverse complement strand
CGACTCATAATCGGCAGGTCCCCTGTTCAAGTCAGGGAGGGGCCACCATTTCATCATCCAAAGACGTCCATGTACGTCTTTTTTTGTGCCTGAAGGCCAGTGAATACGCTTAAAACACCTGTTATTCAGTCCGTTGGCGTCCATCACGATATTGTAACATCCGCAATTTAATGTAACACTGAATGTAACAACGGCAATAAATAGCCAAAGGAGTTGTTACAATGGCAAATGTTACTAGACCTCTCACTAATACTGAAATCAAACAAGCTAAGGCCAAAGAGAAAGAATACAACCTAGCTGATGGCGAAGGTTTAGCATTGAGAGTAAAGCCTAACGGTCAAAAATTTTGGATATTTAACTATTCGAAGCCTTATACAAAGAAAAGAACCAATATTGGTTTTGGTACTTTTCCTAGTGTCTCACTGGCCAACGCTCGTCAAAAAAGAAAAGAAGCGCGAGAGCTATTAGCCAAAAATATCGATCCTAAGGTCCACAAAGAAGAATCTATCCAAAAAAATAAAGAGGCTATCGAAAATACATTCGGTGTATTTGCTGATAAATGGTTAAAGTTAAAAAGACAGCAAGTAAAAGAAGAAACGGCGAACAAAGCATTTCAGTCACTAGACAAACATATACTCCCCTCCCTTAAAAATGTCCCAATTGAAACAATAAAGCCAAAACTTATTATTGGAATTCTCAAGCCTATAGAAGCCAAAGGCAGCTTAGAAACAATTAAAAGACTATGTAGGATCATTAATGAAGTAATGCGCTTAGCGTTAGCTGAAGGTGTTATCGAAGTAAATTACTTAAGTGATGTTACTAAGCTCTTTGCTGCACCCAAGAAAACTAATATGGCAACAATTACTCCAGATAGATTACCAGAATTAATGCAGGCACTTAATAACGCCAGCATAATGAAAACAACCCGTTGTTTAGTTGAGTGGCAGTTGCATACTATGACTAGGCCTATAGAGTCAGCTACGGCTCGTTGGCAAGATATAAACGTCGAAGACAAGGTCTGGATAATTCCAGAAGAAAGGATGAAAATGAAAAAACCTCATACCATCCCTTTAACACCGCAAACACTAAGTTTACTAGAAACACTAAAAGAAGTATCTGGTCATCGTGAATACTTATTCCCTAGCCATAGAAACCCTAGAAGTCACGTAAATAGCCAAACAGCAAATATGGCATTAAAACGTATGGGATTCGCAGGTGAACTCGTATCTCATGGTTTGCGAGCGCTTGCTAGCACCACATTAAACGAACAAGGGTTTGATCCCGATGTGATAGAAGCTGCGTTAGCACACGTAGATAAAAATGAGGTCAGAAGAGCTTATAACCGAGCAGAATACATTGAACGCAGGCGTGTTCTTATGTGCTGGTGGAGTGAGCATATACAACAAGCCTCAATTGGAAACTTGTCTGTAGCTAGTTTTAGAGGGCTTAAAATAGTTAGCAAAAAATAGAGAATCCTTGCTATCAAGAATATGCTTCATTGGCATTACCTGAAGAACAGAGTTTAGCATTAAATTTTACACCTTGAATATCAAGTTGATACGATTATGAGGTTTAATGCTTAACGGGCTGATTTTGTGTTATTAAAAACAAAAGACCAATCATGGCGCCCCACAACAAACACCCATTTAACACTTACATATCAATAACTTAAAGTCGGATTACCATCCCTCGCGTCATAACTACATAAAACCATGAAACTTTAGTCACTACTATAAAAATAGAGACTTAAGAACAGAATATTTCTGAGGACAAAGGTGTAACTTAACAAATTTGGGAAACCTACTGTGTTAAATCTACCAACACCAATCAAGCTACTTGAAATTATTATGCCCTAAGGCCTGCTAACTAAATGTATCGATTCATTCACAGACTAACTTGTATTACCAGCTTATTAAGTGTGCTCACAATTAGCTATAAAAATTGAAGATGCTTTATATTAAGTCTCTTTGATTAACACATTGCAATTTGGTATATATTATCTACTTTAATGTGACGTCATGAATCTGATAACCATGGAAGGATACTTTTAATGGAATCACTAATAACACGCGACATGGAAGCTTTATCCTTTTGTAATTAATTAAATTACCCTAAACTTAAAACTACTTCACAATTATATATCCTTCGATCAACAAAAAAGAACAAATGCCAGAAAAAACAATTAAATTTGAATTCGAAAAACACAACAAAAATAGTGTTCGTTACAAAGAAGTAGCTGAAGATGGTATGCCACCAATTGTAGGCTCTATTTACATCCAAAAATGGTTTGCAGGCGATAGTAAGAAAATTGAAGTTACTATTGGGAAGAAAGACTAACCATTATGGGTATTGTCTGGCTCACCAGTAAAGAAACACAAAAGCTACTGAAGGTTTCTGGCTGTGAGTTAATGCACCTAAGAGTCAGTGGTAAGTTAAAGTTTAAAAAACAAGGCAACGCTTATTACTACCAAGTAAATCAAATGAAATCATCTTATAATGAAGTTTGTTGAATATCGCGATCTTGTAAAATCAATTGAGCATGGTAAACAGTTACCCACAGCTATTTACCTTCATCGCACAACTATTGACTCCGTTTTACCAAACCCATTAATTAATTTAATTTTCGACAGCATAAACAAACTAAATATTATCGAGTCATGGAATTTATTAAAGCTATATAAGCGTGACTTTAAAATTACCCTACTAAATTACCCTGACTTTGATAACTACGCCTACCCTGCACTCCAAACAAGCATAACGATAGATATAGATGAGCAAACAAAACGAAAAATCAACTACCAAGAATCTGAAAACCCACCAATACTTCATCGTAAAGAAACCTTTGTATTAGCTAACTACCCGTTAATAGAATCCTTCAAAGCAATAACCGCAGAAGGTGAAGCAATAGAGCTCTACAAAAACACTAAAACCATCGGCTTTAAACAACAATGGCAAAAGCTAATTAAGCGCAAAGGCTACCAATTAAATACCGAAGGTAGATTATTACCTTTAGTAACACTTTCAACGCCGACTACTGAGAATAAGCAAACTCACACAACTGAGGAAACTCCTATAGCTAGGCATCTAACAGCCATAAATCGCGATAAACTATCAGCTCCCTTTCAAAAGCTTGCTCGACATAATTTCCTATCGGGTGATTACAGTATACTCGATTACGGCTGCGGCAAAGGCGATGACGCTAATGAACTCGAAGCGCATGGATTAAACATTAACAGCTGGGATCCGGTTCATAGACCCGAAGGTAAAAAAATACCTAGCGACATTGTTAATTTAGGCTTTGTATTAAATGTTATTGAAGAGGTAAACGAACGCACTGAAACGCTTAAATCTGCATGGCAATTAAGTAACAAGCTATTAGTTGTTTCAGTAATGCTGGCAGGCTCAGCAAAACTAGAGCAATTTAACCGTTATAAAGACGGCGTAATTACTAAATGGAACACCTTTCAAAAATACTATAGCCAAGCAGAAATTCGCTCTTATATTGAGCAAGCATTAAAAACGAAAGCGGTAGCATTAGGCCAAGGTATATTTGCCATTTTTAAGGATAGAAAGCTTGAAGAAGAGCTTTACCTAAACAGGCAATACCAAGCTAAGCATCAAACAAATGAAAACGACACCAACTTTGCTTGGCAACAATTAACAACCAGAACTGCGCCAGCAAAATTACAAACCAAGACACAAGTAAAAACACTTTATCAAAAACATAGCCAGCTTTTTGATGTGTTCTGGCAGCAATGTGTTGAAATTGGCCGAATTCCTGCCAATGATGAATTTGAATGCAGTGATGACATTCGACGAATTATAGGAAGCCATAAAAAAGCCTTTGAACTAATGGCCAACACCATTGAGTTAGAAAGATTTGAGCAAGCACAAATTCAACGCCGTAGCCATGTACTAGTTTATTTTGCCCTAAGCTTATTTGAAAAACGTAAAGCAAAATCTCATATGCCCGCAAGGTTGCAACGCGATATAAAAGCCCTATTTGAATCCTACAAGCAAGTGATAGAGCTAGCCCAATCATTGCTTTTCTCCGTAGGCTCTCCTGAAAACGTTGAACAAGCCTGCAATAAAGCTTACCAAAAATTTAATTGCGGAAAACTAATTACCAGCAAATCTTACTCATTTAACCGCGCTTTACTTAATCAGATGCCAGCAGTTATTCGAGTATATGTGGGCTGCGCTATTCAGCTCTACGGCGATATAGACGATATTGACGTAATAAAAGTGCATATCCGCTCAGGCAAAGTAACGTTACTTAAGTTTGATGACTTTAATACCAAAGCTCTACCATTACTTACCGAACGCACTAAAATACGCCTCCATGATTTAGACATAGACTTTTTCTACTACGGAGAAGAATACTCCTACCCTCCGCTATACGATAAGTCAGTGTATTTACCAGGCAACTCCCCTGAGCATAAAAAACAGAAAGTATTTGAAAACAGAATAGCTGAACAATTAAAAGACTTACCCCTACAACAAATGCCAAACTGGTTGCTGCTACAAGAGATATTTAAATATCAAGGAGTAGAACTCAAAGGAAATAAATTTTATAAAAGAAAATAATTACGTACAAACTCATTATTACTGTTCATATGTTAATTTGTACGTGATAATATTACGTACAAATACGTAATATTGAAATTTATGTCATGGACTCTTTCGACAACAACTATTGTTACTCTTTCCCTGCTATTAGAGCTGTTCAAGCCGGAAAACCATTTTATATAGCAACATGTCCGTTACGTATAATACCTAAGATTTTCATGTACGATGAAGAAGAAGTACCAGTTGAACTTAGGTCACAACGTACTTTAAACAAAAGTCGCATACCAGAAATGACTAGGTACCTCTTAGATTCGCCAAAAGACTATGTATTTTCAGCATTAACAGCATCGGTCGGCTCAGATGTTGAGTTTATAGAAGCAGATGGGCAATCAAATATGGGGACTCTCAGGGTCTCTATGGATGCACAAATGCTAATAAATGATGGACAGCACCGAAGAGCTGCTATTGAGGAAGCTATTAAGGAAAACCCAGAATTAGGTCAGGATAATATTGCTGTTCTTTTCTTTGTCGATGAAGGGTTAAAACGCAGCCAGCAAATGTTTGCTGATTTGAATAAGTACGCTGTTAGACCAAGTTCTTCATTAGGCACTTTATATGATCATAGAGATCAGGCATCTGAGCTAGCTCGTTATTTATCAATGAATGCGAAACCATTTGTTGGTTATACCGAGTTTGAGCGTTCAACTATCTCTGTAAGAAGCAGTAAGATATTTACATTAAGTGGCATTAAACAAGCGACAAGAGCACTTTTTGGAAAAGGTGCTAAAGATGGTTTTAACGATGAAGAGCAAAAACTAGCGGAATGTTTTTGGAATACATTAAACAAACACATGGTTGAGTGGCAACAAGTTCAAGCTAAAACATTATCTGCCGCAGAGTTTCGACAAGAATTTATAACAGCTCATGGTATTGGACTTCAGGCGTTAGCTATTGTTGGCAAAGAAATTTGCATACTTAGTGAAGCCGAACAGGCTAAGAAATTAGAATCCTTAAAGCATATTAATTGGCTTAAATCTAACCCTGATTGGTCAAACCGAGCTATGCAGCATGGAAGACTATCTAAAGCCGTCTCAAATATATTCCTAACAGCCACTGAAATTAAACGACAAATAGGTCTTCCTATTTCCAATGAAGATCTAACAAAAGAAAAAGAATTACTTAACGCATGAATTTATTAAATAA
>JBMYWR010000195.1:0-5795 GCA_049607625.1 Colwellia sp. | reverse complement strand
TACGTACGGTTCTGTGAGAGGGATGAGGCATAAGCCTCACCCTACTCGATGTTTGCCCAGCGAAGCTGGCAAACCCGATAGGCTGAAAGACATACCGTGGTACCGTCCCAAAAAGTGTGTCTGTCCTAATTTAATTTAAATCGTTTTAACCTCTTTAATTAAATAAATTACTTTTACAAATCTACTTACTGGATGCTGATAAGTATTATTATTGCTATCTAATGCTACCTTACTCAATAATGTTAATACCGACTCAACACTTGGCATTGAATTACGTATTTTTAATGTTCTTTTAAATGATTTATTCAGCCGCTCTATCCAATTCGTTGTATAAATCATATTTCTAATATCAGGCTCAAAATCTAAATAGGTACAGTAATATTGTAGCTTATCTTGATCATTAAACACCTTTAAGTGCTGGTACCTTTTAGACCACTTATCATAAAGCCATTTAGCTCTTATCTTAAATTCATCTCGATCATCGTTACGCTCTGACAAATTAAAAACATAAGCTAAGTCTTCAGCCATGGCCGTTCTATCAGCTTGTCGCACCCTGTGTAGTACATTTCTTTTTGGTAGCCAGACAGGTGAGGCTGAGTATGGGCTTATCATTGATATTGCAGTCGCAGCGTGGGTATTGTGCGCAATAGTTGCTTTAAGGCCCGCTAAGTTACTGGATAACCTGAAATCATTTTAATACATAATTCTCAAGCAGCTATTTTTCCTAACTTCTGTATTAGATTGATTTGCAATAGGCGATCTATTGACGCATGAATTTACCTTGAATCAAGAAAACTATCAAGCTAGAGTCAGGTTAAGCGTAATCACACCAAACACTAAAATGATTAGAGTTAAACTTTGAATGGGTTGCTCTGAATGATTTAGATCTTTGAAATGGCCTTAACTTGAAATGCTTTTTATGACCATCTATGGACACATAACAGATAAGGTTACTATTAGATTCATTTTTAACTTGTAGGTTTGCTCGGTTATCAGGCCCTCTTTTATGAATTAGCTTAATTTTAGGCTCTGCTAAAGCGTTTTGAGAGAAAAAAATTATCAAGAAAAAAGCTAATAAAAATCGATGCATAGTGGTTTATTATAAAAAAAGTTAAATATATTGTTAATAAATTTTAAGTTTAGCATTGAAACCTAATACTTGCGTCTCCATAGTTTATATTAGCGGTATTTAAAAAATTACCATTTTATAAAATTATGATAAAAATGTTCACCAAACATTTAAAAGAGAATTAAGATGACAAGTATTCAAGCAATTAGAAAAGAACAGCACCAAAATTTAAAATTATCAAGCAAGCGTGACTTATCTCATGTTGCTAACCAACACATTGTACCGGTTTCTGCTGCTGAATACGCTCAAGCTTCAGCAAGCTTTCCTGTTGTTTTAGTAAAAGACCCTGAGTCAGAGCGCTACCGTAGTGTTGCGATGTTAGGGCTAGAAGCAGGTGAAAACTTGTTTTACAACAATGAGCAGTGGAGTGCATTATCTGTACCTCAATCAATTGGTATGATCCCGTTCTCTTTAGGTTTAGATCCAGAAAGAGAAAACACTTTAACAGCTTGTGTTGATGTAGATAGCCCGTTTATTGGTGAAGATAAAGAAATTGCTTTATTTGATGCTGAAGGTAAGCAGACAGAAGCGTTAGTAAATATCGAAAACGCTTTAGGTCGCCTTTACGAAAGCGAAAAGATGACAGAAACTTTTACTAAAGAGCTACTTGAAAAAGATTTACTACAAGAGCTTGAGTTAAACATCACTTTTGCAAACGAAGAAAAGAAAAAGCTTGTAGGTATTTTTACAGTAAACGAAGAGAAGCTTAAGTCATTATCAGATGAGACAGTATTAGATTTCCACAAGCGTGGTTTATTTGTTCCTATTTACGCTATGTTAGGTTCTTTAGGTCAAGTTAATCGTTTAGTTCAACTTCGTAACTTAAGCGAAGGAACTAAAGTGGCTGGGATTCAAGTGACTCCAGTTGCTCAAACTGCAGCAAACGAAGAAGCAACTTCAGCTTAATTCATCCGCTACTTTCTTTAAGGAAGTTAAAAAGAGGTCGATAGACCTCTTTTTTTATGGGTAAAATAAAAAAGTGTTGAAAAAGTAAGTTCCGAAAACGTTTATCTTGTGTTACTTTAAGGAAACTATACCCCTGAAGTAGCTAATAAAATGACAATAAAAAATATAGTATCTAAAGAGTTGGAAAGTACCGTTGAGAAAATGACAAGCCAGTTTCAAAATGAGCTAAATCATCGTCTTACAAAATTAGTTTCAGATGCACTTACAGACTCTCAAAGCAAAGACAACTCAAATACAAGTGATAAAAATGTTGCTGAGGTGGCGAAAGAAATTGCAGCTTTGAAACTAGCTTTAGAAGATGAAAAAAACGCAAGTATTGAGCAAAAACAAAAATTTCAAGTAGAAATAACCCAGCTTAAAATTAATCATACTGAAAGTATTGAAGCGCTAGAGTATGGCCTTGAAGATTTGCAAGCAGAGCTATTAAATAGCAAAGACGATGACGGTAAAAAGTTATCTGCGCAGCTTAAAAAAAGCATGGATGCACTTGCAGAAAAAGAAAAGCATTTAAAAACAATAGAAGCATCAGAAAAGCAGGCTATAGCTAAGTTAAAGCTCGCTGAGCAAAAACAACAAGACGTTTTAAAGGCACTAGATGAAGCGAAAAAAAGGCTCTCAGTTCTAGAAAAGAACACTCCGGCTCTAGAGAAACAGTCTGTTGAAATTAAGTTGTTAAAAAGCAAACTAGGTGAAGCCGAAGCAAACATGGCAAGTATTAAAGAAAAAGAAAGTAAACTCGTTGCAGAAGCTTTAAAAGAAGCAAACAAAAAATATGAAGAAATTATTGGTAAGCTTCAGCAAGAGCAAAGTATCAACGCGGAAAGCAAGTTAAAAGAAACATCACAGCAGCAGTTGATAGAGCTACAGCAAAAACAACTTAAAGAGCACCTTAGTTTAGAAGAGTCGCTTAAAAAGACAGTGACCGAATTAACAGAGCGCACAGAAAAAAGTGAAGCGGCTTTTGCTAAAAAACAACAAGAAATTGTTACACTTCATGAAAGTAGCACTTTAGCGTTAAAAGAAAAACTCCAAGCACTTGAAAAAGAACATGACAGCACCTTAAGTCGATTCTCTTTAGCGAAAGAGAAACAAGAGCAAGAAAATACCCTTGTTCGAGATACGATTAAAAACTTAAGGCATGAAAATAACGAACTAAAAGAGCAAAAATCAAAAGAATCAACTGAACTTTCAGAGCAAGTTAGTTTGTTAGAGCAAAAAATTACGGAATACCGTTTGAGATTTGAATATGCACAAAAACAAATTACTCAAATGGCTACCTAACCCGATTAACCCAAATTGACATTAATAAAATGAAGTTAAACTTTAGTAAACTGAGCCAATGGCAACAATCCGTATTTTGTGCTGCGTTATTAGAACGTATGTTGCCTAATTATCAACTGTTTAGTGAGAGTGTTAATTTTGGTGATGTAAAGATTTTACGTAACCAACTTGACATTATTTGGCAAAAGCTTGCTAGCCCTCAAAACACCAAAATTAATCCAGAAGCACAATTAACGAAACTGGAACTAGAAACACCTGATCCTGAAGCGTTTGAATTTTTTGGTGTATTTCCTGCGTTAGATTGTTGTATGGCTATTATGTCATTGTGGCAATTATTGCAAGCGAAACCTAAAGATAGCACTGTTGAAGAAGTCGAAAGTGTCAGTCGTTTATCACTTAATTCAGTAAGTGCTTATGTAGAATTACTCCTTGCTGAATCGGATGAAGAATTTGATGATTTAGCTGAGCACCCTTTAATGGCTTGGGAATTGGCAACTCAACAAGAGTTGTTTGATTTTGTGCAATTTGCAGCAACCAATAAACGTTCTTGTGAACTAGCCAAAGACATGGTGCTTTCAGAAGGTATGTCGAACTTAGGTATCGAATTGGCTTAGCCCGTCGGTTATACCAATTCAATTGGTATTATTTGAAATAAACGCGCTTCAAAAGTGCTTTTTTTAAGCTACGCAGATATGTTTTGGGTGTATTTGGCGCATGACTCATTACATCTTCAAACTCCCTGTCACTTAATTGTACTTCTCCACCATGCGCTAAAATAACACTATGTGGTTTTAGGTTGGCGATATCTTGGACTGATTTTTTATAGTTATCAGGATAGAAAATAGGATAGGGTGAAATAAACCGACCTTTTACGGCAACAATTAAGTCAGCAACATAGATACGGTTACTGGGCGTATGTTGTAGTGATATATCACGATCAGTGTGGCCTGTGCTTGCTAGGACTCGCCATTCAGGAAATAACGGTAAGCATTGACCATGATCTAGTTTAAAATCGGGTTTTAACTTGCGGTCATACCATAACCATTTTTTACTTTTTTTATGTTTACTAGCAACCCAGTGAGTCAGCAATATATCAGTAAGATGCATGGCTATTCCACTAAGCCCGCCATACCATTGCCCATCTACATTCGCTGTTGCTATTTTGCAGCCAGTTTTGTCTCTAAGTTTATGAGCAGCACCGGCGTGATCTGGATGCATATGGGTAACCACAGTTAATTTTAAATCTGTTATAGGGCGAGCAAGGTTTTGGGTAATAAATTGTAATACATTATCTACGTCTGCGCGGCTACAACCATCGAGTAGCATTAATTTATCCGGATATTCGGCGAGTAGTATGGTTTGTATATAGCCATCGATAAAATGTAATTTCATGCCATCGTTAAGTTTTTCCACTAATTTTTCTCAAACAAACGATAGGTTACTTGTCCGGCGGTTTTCTCTTTCAATAAGCTCCAATCCTGAGGAATATCGAATTGGCCGTTTAGCTCCATTTCAATATATATAATAGCATTTTCAGCTAGCCAACCATTATTTAAACGGCTAATGGTTTGATCGACGAGTTCTTTATTAAAAGGTGGGTCGATAAACACTATATCGAAAGAGGTAATAGGGTTCTGCAAAAACTCTAAGCTGTCAGTCTGATGTATTGTTAAGTTATCAGCTTTTAGTAATGCCTTGTTTTTCTTTAGTTGCTCAGCGGCTTGCCGATTTAGTTCAAGTAATGTTACTTCACTAGCACCACGTGAAAGCGCTTCAAAACCTAAACTGCCAGATCCCGCAAAACAATCTAAACAGCGACTGCTATGCATATAGGGCATTAACCAGCTAAAAACCGTTTCTTTCACTCTATCAGTAGTAGGTCGTAAGCCTTTTGCGAGTATTACCGGTAATTTTCTACCTTTGTGCTTACCGCTAATAAGCCTAACACTTCCCATAGCACCTGGTTTTGAAGGTTTGTTCAAGTTCTTTTTAATTTGTTTTGGCATTAAACTAATCCGTTTTAATTTAGACTCATATGTCGTTTGAAGTGCTCTAAAACCAATGGGTTAATTAAAATAATTAACGGCAAAATAAGTTAGTCCAGTGAGTTTTGATTTCAGTAAGACATAAGTGGTACTATGACGCTAATTCTATACCATTTATTTAATACTGTAATTACTATTATGTCGAAGAAAAAAGGCGTGTTTTCTTGGTTAGGTTTTGGCCAAGATAAAACAGAAGAAAAAACAGCGGACACTCAGCAACAATCTGCAGATGTAGATAGCTCTGAGGGCTCTGATATTCATGAAGAAAAAGTACAAACAGAGACAGAAAATGCTTGTGCTGAAGCGCTTGAACTTGAAACTGCAGAGCCAGAGCCAGAGCCAGAGCCAGAGCCAGAGCCAGAGCCAGAGCCAGA
>JBMYWR010000194.1:0-5801 GCA_049607625.1 Colwellia sp. | reverse complement strand
CACCTCTGCCGATTGAGCGCATTTGCTCCACAAACTTAATAATTCCGCTTAAACTAACAAACACTGCAAGGGTAAGAAAGGTTGTTGACGCAATAATACGACCAATGTAGATATCTAAAATACGCATTAATTATCCCCTTTGGGCGAATTATCTTCAGTGTTTATATCAGTCGTATTGCTTACTCGTTCAACTTTTTTTTTGGTTGATCGAACATGTTTTCGTCTTTGAAAATTAGGTAGTTTGGCTTTAATTTTACGTCCACTGCTTCGCTCTTTCATCAGGAGCGATACTCCCAATAAAAACGCCAAAATGTGTACCGGCCATAAACCTAACATTATTGGAATAGATTGTTTTTCAACCCCTGAGCGCATAGAAGTTAGTAGTAAGAAGTACGCCAAAAACAGCATTAAAGCGGGTAGCATTTTGGCAAATTTACCTTGCCTTGGATTAACACTACTTAATGGCACCGCAATAAAGGTAAGTATGATACACGCAATTGGAAAGGCGATACGCCATTGTATTGTAGCGCCATATTCAGCGACTAGCGCTTGTGTTGGTGGTGAAAATAACGAATCGCTACTTATGGCACTTAATTTTCTGTGTTTTTGTTCTGTTTTTTGATCTTCAATTTGAATGTAATATTCATTAAAAGCAACCGATTGGAATTCATTACTTTGTACATCGCTTTGATAACGCACACCATCGGTAAGCACCAAGCTCTTTAAGCCAAGTTCTTCTTCAATTATTTGACCTTTTTGAGCATACACTAAGCTTGAGTTAATGACACTTGCATCGCCCATGCTTTCATCAGGCAACTGGGCAAGAAATACTTTGTTGAAACTATTATCATTGTTATTTTTATCATGAATAAAAATAACAGCGTCGTTGCTGCTAGTTTTTTGAAACCTTCCGGCGACTAAACTAGATAACCCAGAATCTGCAGCAAGATCTTCTTTAACTTGATATTCATACTCAGAAGCCATTGGCGCTAATAACAAGGTAAAGATACCTGTAAGTATTGCCGTTATAAAAGCGAGCACCAAAGTAACACGTACTACATACCATTCACTTACACCACAGGCATGTAATACAGTCATTTCGCTGTCGGCGTAAATTCTACCATAAGCTAAAAGAACACCTAAAAAGAAGCTTAATGGTAGCATCATGCCAGCGAGGTCAGGTATTTTAAGGGCGATAAAAGTCATTACCAATTGGCCAGGAATATTGCCTTCAGAAGCACTACTAAGAATTCGGACAAATTTTTGACTGATAAAAATAGTCATCAACACAAAAAAAACTGCGAATTGTGTCTTTGCTACTTCTTTTAATAAATATTGAAAAATAATCAAGGAAATATCCTGTTAAACTTAGTTTTATTATGACTTTTCGCCTGAATTTAATTAAACTTGCCGTTTTACTATGTAAACTATATAGTCGAAGCTATAATTATAGCCTTTAGCTAGCTTATTTGAATAGAAAAACATACAATTTTTTATATTCTAGCAAGTTATCCCCAAATACCAACTTAAATTGCAAAAGGAAAATTCATGGAGTTTAACGTAAAGAGCGGTAGTCCAGAAAAGCAACGTAGCGCTTGTATTGTTGTAGGTGTATTTGAACCTAGACGCCTTAGCGCAACGGCCGAACAACTTGATGAAATAAGTGAAGGTTATATCAGCAACTTACTCAGAAAGGGTGACTTAGAAGGCAAGTCAGGCCAGATGTTATTGTTGCACCATGTTCCTAACATTTTAAGCGAACGAGTTTTATTGGTTGGTTGTGGTAAAGAAAGAGAATTAGATGAACGTCAATATCGTCAAATTATCACTAAAACAATCAACACTTTAAACGAAACAGGTTCAATGGAAGCAGTATGTTTCTTGTCAGAATTGCATGTAAAAGGTCGTGATACATACTGGAAAGTTCGTCAAGCGGTTGAAGCGGCACAAAATAGCATTTATACCTTTAACAGTTTAAAAACACGCATTGCAGAACCTCGCAGACCATTGCGAAAAATAGTGTTTAACGTACCAACCCGACGCGAATTACCTACAGGTGAACGTGCTATTACTCACGCTTTAGCTATTTCAGAGGGTGTAAATACCTGTAAGAATGTGGCTAATATGCCACCAAACATTTGTAACCCGGCCTATTTAGCTGAACAAGCTAGGATACTCGATGAAGAGTATGAAAACATTTCAACATCGATAGTCGATGAAAAAGAAATGGAAGCGCTTGGTATGGGATCATACCTTGCTGTAGGACGAGGCTCTGAGAACGAATCTCTCATGAGTATCATGAACTATAAAGGCGCTGGTGATGATAGCAAACCGATCGTTTTAGTTGGAAAAGGTTTAACTTTTGACAGTGGTGGTATTTCTTTAAAGCCTGGTGCAGGCATGGATGAAATGAAGTACGACATGGGTGGCGCCGCAGGTGTTTTAGGTGCTATGCACGCGCTTGCTGAATTGAATTTGCCCCTTAATGTTATCGGTGTTTTAGCGGGCTGTGAGAATATGCCAAGTAGTAATGCTTATCGTCCAGGCGACGTTTTGACCACTATGTCAGGCCAGACTGTAGAGGTACTTAATACCGATGCAGAAGGACGTTTAGTACTGTGTGACGCATTAACTTATGTAGAGCGCTTTGACCCTGAATTAGTGATAGATGTTGCTACATTAACAGGCGCTTGTGTTGTTGCTTTAGGCATGCACGCAACAGGGTTAATGAGTACACATAACCCACTTGCTCATGAAATTTTAAATGCAGGTGAACAAAGTGGTGACAGAGCATGGCGCTTACCTTTATGGGATGACTATCAAGAGCAATTAGAGAGCCCATTTGCTGATATGACCAATTTAGGTGGCAAAGGTGCTGGTACTATAACTGCAGCTTGTTTTCTTTCTCGCTTTACGAAAAAGTATAACTGGGCACATTTAGATGTTGCCGGTACAGCTTGGATAAGCGGTGGAAAAAACAAAGGTTCTACGGGCCGTCCTGTAAGTATTTTAACGCAATTTATGCTTAACCGTTCAGGCCAAGAACAAAGCGAATAAAAATAAAGGTCAATCGAATTGAGTTAATTGATTGGCCTTACTCTTATATGGCTTATGTTTTTTAACTGCTCTTGTTAAAAGTAATATTGCTTTCTCTGGTAAGCTCAACGTTCTATTTTTACGGATTAATTGTTATGCAAACTCAGGTTATGTTTTATGTGCTTCCTGAGCACACCTCATCGACTATTGATGACTTAAGCACAAATAATAGCGCAGTTAATCTTTATACTCCTCATTATCAAGCTTGCCTTCAGGCAAGTTATTTTTATAGTCAGAACCAACGGGTTTTTATTTACACTGCAGATCAAGCCCAAGCAGAAGCTATTGATGAATTGCTTTGGTCATTTCAACCTGATAGCTTTATTCCTCATAACTTAGTAGGCGAAGGCCCTAAAGCTGGTGCTGCCGTTGAAATAAGCTGGCAGCCAATTCAAGGTAGACGCCCTATTTTAATTAATTTAACTGATACGGTACCCGACTTTGCCCATCAATTTAATTATATTGTCGACTTTGTAGCAACCGATGAAGCTTTAAAGCAATTAGCAAGAGAGCGATTCAAGGTGTGTCGTCAAAAAGGCTTTTTGGTTAATAATGAAAAAGTAGAAGTACCTACCTCTTAGTTAAAGTTAAAGTCATTCAATATATGATACTTGCTAAGCATACCTCACTAGAATTAGTCTAAAATTAAAAAATAACCACTGCAACGTTTAACGCATACACAAAGCTAGTGTATAATATTGCGCATATAGCGAAACCAATCTAATTTACTATCCGGAAAACATCATGGAAAAAACTTTCAACCCTTCTGACATTGAGCAATCCCTATACACCAGCTGGGAAGACCAAGGCTATTTTAGTCCAACAGGAACAGGCGATAGTTATAGCATTGCTATTCCACCACCAAATGTTACCGGTAGCTTGCATATGGGTCATGCTTTTCAGCAGACCATTATGGATACTTTAATTAGATACCAACGTATGCAAGGTAAAAACACTTTATGGCAGACAGGTTGTGACCATGCTGGTATAGCGACACAAATGGTTGTAGAGCGCAAAATTGCTGCGGAAGAAGAAAAAACGCGCCACGATTATGGCCGTGAAGGCTTCATTGATAAAATTTGGGAGTGGAAAGAAGAGTCTGGTGGCACTATTGGCAAACAAATGCGCCGTTTAGGAAACTCTATTGATTGGACTCGTGAACGCTTTACTATGGACGACGGTATGTCAGAAGCCGTGCAGGAAGTTTTTGTTCGTTTATTTGAAGACGACTTAATTTACCGTGGTAAACGCTTAGTAAACTGGGATCCAAAATTTCATACCGCAATCTCAGACTTAGAAGTTGAGAATAAAGATAAAAAAGGCCATATGTGGCACTTACGCTACCCATTGGCAAATGGCGCAAAAACAAGTGAAGGTAAAGATTACCTCGTTGTTGCGACAACGCGTCCTGAAACCATGTTAGGTGATACAGGTGTTGCGGTAAACCCAGAAGATCCTCGTTATAAAGACTTAATTGGTCAACATGTTTTACTTCCTTTGGTGAATCGTTTAATTCCAATTGTAGGCGATGAACATGCTGATATGGAAAAAGGTACAGGTTGTGTAAAAATAACACCTGCACACGATTTCAACGATAATGAAGTGGGTAAGCGCCATGCTTTACCTCAAATAAATATCCTTGATAAAAATGCTGCTATTCTAGCCCAAGCGCAAGTTTACGATACAAAAGGTGAAGTTTGTGACGCTTATAGCACAGAGTTACCTTCTGAATTTGCTGGTTTAGACCGTTTTGTTGCTCGTAAAGCTATCGTAGCTAAGTTTGATGAGTTAGGTTTGCTTGTTGAAGTAAAAGATCACGATTTAGTTGCCCCGTACGGTGACCGTTCAGGTGTTATTATTGAACCGCTATTAACGGATCAATGGTACGTGCGTGTTGAAAAGCTTGCTGGTCCTGCTGTTGATGCAGTAAAAGACGGACAAATTGAATTTGTGCCAAAGCAATACGAAAACCTATACTTTTCTTGGATGAAAGACATTCAAGATTGGTGTATTTCTCGCCAGCTTTGGTGGGGACATAGAATTCCAGCATGGTATGACCAAGCTGGTAAAGTTTATGTTGGTCGCACCGAAAGTGAAGTACGTGATGCTAATAAGCTTGGTGATGACATCGTGCTATCACAAGATGAAGACGTACTTGATACTTGGTTTTCATCGGCGCTTTGGACTTTCTCAACACTAGGTTGGCCAAAAGATACCGATGACTTAAAAACTTTCCATCCAACAGATGTATTAGTAACTGGTTTTGATATTATTTTCTTCTGGGTTGCACGTATGATCATGATGACCATGCATTTTAACAAAGATGAAAACGGTAAAGCTGAAATACCCTTTAAGAAAATCTATATGACCGGCTTAATTCGCGATGAAAATGGCGATAAAATGAGTAAGTCGAAAGGTAATGTTATTGACCCGCTTGATATGATTGACGGTATAAGCCTTGATGACTTATTAGAAAAGCGTACCGGCAACATGATGCAACCTAAACTTGCTAAGAAAATTGAAAAGCTAACACGTAAAGAGTTTCCAAATGGTATTGAGGCTCATGGTACAGATGCATTACGTTTCACCTTAACCAGTGTTGCAACTACCGGTCGTGATATCAGCTGGGATATGAAGCGCCTTGAAGGTTACCGTAATTTCACTAATAAATTATGGAATGCGAGTCGTTATGTATTGATGAATAC
>JBMYWR010000193.1:0-5818 GCA_049607625.1 Colwellia sp. | reverse complement strand
ATACCTTCATTATGTAACTGTACAAGTGATTCGTGCAGTGCGTATAAAGAGTTAACAGGTGCTGTATGGTGATAGCTACGTTTGCCATTACCTGACCAATAACTCATTACTAAAGATTGATCTAAGAACCAACTTTGCACTTGTGTTTTACGGTTTTTAATAACTTCTACCGCTTTAGAACTAAAAGAAAGTGGCGATAAACCAGGCACACACGATAAACATTTTTGCGAACCAGAGTAAATTGCATCAATTCCCCAATCATCAACCTTTAACTCAATGCCGCCAAGTGATGTAACAGCGTCAACGATAGTTAAACAGTTGTGCTTTTGAGCGAGTGCACAAATTGATTTAGCATCAGACACAGCGCCTGTAGACGTTTCAGCATGAACAAACGCTACAAATTTAGCTTCAGGGTTGTCAATAAGTGCTTGCTCAACTTTATCAACTTCTACAGCTCTTCCCCAAGGTGAGTCTACAACGATGGCTTCGCCGCCAATGCGTTGTACGTTTTGAATCATACGGTCGCCAAATACGCCATTTCGACAAACAATGACTTTATCGCCCGCTTCAACTAAATTAACAAAACAAGCTTCCATACCCGCTGAACCTGGAGCTGATAACGCGATAGTAAATTCATTTTTTGTCTGAAAAGCATATTGTAGAAGCGATTTTACTTCGTCCATCATGCCGATAAAAAGGGGGTCTAAATGCCCAATAACAGGTCTTGATAATGCTGATAATACTTCAGGACTGATATCTGAAGGGCCAGGGCCCATTAATATCCTTCTTGGAGGAAAGAATGATTGAAAACTCATATTTTTTACCTTTATTGATGGCTGTTTAAGCTATTACGGTTGAAATTTATAACTATTAAGTTCATTTACATAGTTAAATTAGCACTAACTATTACCCTTATTCCCTTTGATAACAAAACCTGACACTAGTGTCAAGTTATCTTGGTTGTTTTTCGCGCGAACAACATGGGAAACACATAATTAAGTTGACAATTGTGTCAGGATTTGTAATTTTAGTGCCGTTAGCTAAATTATTTTACGCTTTAGTGTTTATTTATAATAACAGGTGTAAATAAAGGTGTTAATAAAAGCTGAAAGTATAAAAAATAAACAATGAAACATTAAAGGGTAAAATATGAAATTTAGTAAAGTACTAAAGGCTGCTGCAACAACGGCGTTTGCATCAGCTGCATTGATGAGTGCTTCTGCCTCTGCTGAAATTTGGAGTAACACCGAAGTTCAATTACAAGCCGGTGGTGAGTTTGAATACGCCGATGGTTCGGAGACTACAGGTACAGGTACCATTACAACTTTTCAGCACGCAGGTGGCTGGGAATACGGTGATAACTTCTTCTTCGTAGATCACGCTCGCTACGAAGGAAAAGGTGCTGCCACTGATAAAGCAGAATTCTACGGTGAATGGTACTCAAACTTTAGTTTAGGTGCTATTACAGGTAATGACTTATCTTTTGGTCCAGTTAAAGATATCGGTTTAGTTGCAGGTTTTAACTATGCTCCAGAAGTAGATAGTGCTTGGGTTTTACCTGGTGTTACTTTCGCATTAGATTTACCTGGTTTTGCGTTTGCAACATTAAATGCAAGTGCTTTCATTCACATGAGTGGCGCAGAAGATACACCAGCTAACGGTTTTGGTATTGTTGATGAAGATACAAGTTTCATGGTTGATTTTGCATGGGCTTACCCATTCAAAATTGGTTCAACTAGCTGGAGCATTGAAGGTCACCTAGAGTACATTCAAGGTCGTGATCAATACCATACTTTCTCATTCGGAACTCCTACAAAACTTGAGTCTTGGGTTTTATTCCAACCACAAATTCGTTTAGATGTGGGTGAATTAATTGGTACGCCTTCTCAACGTTTATTCGTTGGTATTGAATACCAATACTGGAAAAACAAGTTAGGTTCTGATAAAGACGATAACACAGCACAACTTCTAGCTGTATGGCGTTTCTAATCACTTATTAACTTAATTGATAAGTGATTAAAAATAAACGGTGTTGAATATAACTATTCAACACCGTTTTTGTTTTTATAACAAAGTAAAATGAAGCCAAACAGAGCAAAACGATAGCTCAATCATTCAAGTATCTAATCAGTGATCAAAGAGCGGTTATATCTATTTAAGCCGAGCTCAGGTTATTTAGCTGGCGCAGGTGTTATACGAACAAACTGGCTTGCCATTAAAGAGACTAAAGCAAAGCCAGCTCCAGCATAAAAGACCAAAGAAGTATCGTAAAGCCACACTAAGCCAAAAGCGGCTGGAATTACCACTGCAGCGATATGATTAATTGTAAAGCTAACACCAGCACTTGATGCGATATCTTTTGGGTTAGCAATTTTTTGGAAGTATGTTTTTAAAGCAATCGCCATTGCAAAAAATAAATGATCAATAATATATAGAATTGCAGCAAAATTTGCAGACTCAACTAATCCATAAGAAATAAAAACACATATCAAGCCAATATATTCAACCGTTAACGCGTTTCGTTCTCCTACTTTAGCAATCCACTGGCCTATTTTAGGCGCTAAGAAAAAATTGATCACATGATTAATCATATATAGTACTGTTATTTCTTGTACGCTATAGCCAAATTTCTCAACCATAAGAAAGCCCGCGAACACTACGAATATCTGTCGCCTTGCACCAGAAAGAAAGGTTAAGAAATAATAAAGGCTATAACGTTTTCGAAGGATAATTTTTTTATGTTGTACGTGCTCCATAGGAAACTTAGGCAAAGCCAAAGCTAGCCATACAGCAAGTGCTAATCCAATAAGCCCGAAAAACAGATACATCACTTGGTAGCTTGCTGCAAAAACAGTAAAGCCAAGCCATATAAGGCTGTAACAGAATAATGATGCCGCTGATTTTATCGACATAAGTTTGCCAAGTTTTTGCGCTGCTTCTTCCTTTTTAAGCCACTGAAGACTTAAAGAGTTATTAATCGTTTCATAGTAATGGAAACCAATAGACATCAACACCGTGGTCGCATAAAGCCCATAAACGCTCGGAAATAGGCCTGTAATAGCTACGCCAATAGAAAGTACACATAATGAGATTAGCGCAAACACCTGCTCAGTAAAAACTAATAGCACAAATACGGCTGTAAAAGCTAAGAACCCAGGGATTTCCCTAAGTGATTGCAACATGCCAATTTCTGCACCAGTGAAAGCAGCTTGCTCTACAACAAAGTTGTTTAGCATTGCCATCCAAGCCGAAAAGGTAATTGCCATAATAATATGAGCAACAGCTAAAAAAACAAAAGGGCTATGCCAATCTTTAGGTTGTTTTTTCGTAGCTTGTTGAGGCGCAGGTTTTGAAGTCGCTTTAGTGTCCGTCATCTTTTTTCCAAAATAAAATTTGTACCTGTTACATTGAATGGTCAGCTAACTTAAGCACATTTACTTAAGCATCTTTAACTTAGGTATATATTAATTAAGGATAATAGATTGCCCAATAATAGTGGCATCTGTTATCACAAAAGGCTCAGGCATATATAATTCACTTCTTGGTTTAACGCCTTTAACGTGATCGAAAAGATCAAAACTCGTTTCAAATAGCTTTAATGAAAAAGGGCTGTCTTTATGTAGCGTAAAGTCTACCTTTACTGTTTCTTGTGGATGAGAAAATATATATTTAAAGAAGAAACGACACATAGATTTATCACAGCTAGGGATATTCCTATTTTTAAAAGGCTGGTTATTTACAGACATTGTTTCAAGCTTAAAATCTTCTGTACTTGCCAACTGAATACTATAAATAGCTCTGCTAGGTGATATTAATAAAGAAATGACACGAGAGTCGCCTTTTGTTTCATCTTTAAGAATGTCGACTTTCGATGCTGCAACGTTTAACGAGTCGGCTTCTTGATAAAAACGTATTTTGGTACGACGATATTCAGGGTAGTGTGTGTTGTCCCAAGGAATTTGCGTTTGTTCTTTGTTAAAAAACTGTTGGGTAAACTCATCCTGAACTTTGTTATAACTTACAAAAAACGCCTTTTGTGAGTCTTGGTCATAAATGTAATTCACACTATTAGGCTTTTTTCGATGCTCTGTATAACCTGACTGCATACCCGATACAGTTAAACATATCACTGTGAATAAAAATGCGAATGCCGTTAGTTTATGCTTTTGTGAGTAACTGCAAAATACAGCAACTAATAAGATAAGTGTTAAAGAGGTTAATAGACAGCCTATTAATAACATATTTAACCCTAAACCAATCACAAATACCGGAATGAGTGGCGTTAGTAATATCATTGCAGGAAGAGAAATTAAGGTGAGCGTTATTAGAGGTTTTCGTTTTGCGCTTTTTTGATTATCACTCGCTTGGAAATTAAGTAGCGCGAATGCAAACAATGCAAAAAAAACAGGTAGAATAAAAAATCCGGCCCCTGGTAATTTTATGGCAATTAAAAAGTTTATTATTAGCCAAATGATAATAGGGGCAAAGAATAAATCGCTGGTTGTATAGTTTTTATTAAAAAGTTGATAAATACCGATAGTCGTCGCACAGGTTAAACTGACAAAACTGGCGATAATCCAATGACCATTATAGGTAAAGCCATGTGGCATATCTGCATATTGTGGGAAAACTAACAAGAGTAATTGCCAGCCAAAATAACCGATAGCAATCGCACTACTAAGAGAGATAATAAGTGGAATATGCCCTATACACATACCTTTTATGGTCAGAGATTTTTGCTTTAAGCCTATAAAAGTAAATAAAAGAGTAAGAAGCAGAGCGAAAATAGCCATTGGCATTACCCAACTATTTGGGTAGGTTACCATCCCTAGGGCAGGGAAGTTGAAGTAAACCATATCCTCATCGGACTTCAATTGGCTAAGATCAGCAAAAGCAAAATGCTCAAGTGACGCCATTAGATAGTTGGCTTGATGATTAAGCGTATCTCTATCTAAACGCTCATAAGAGTCTTGTACTGTGTGATAGTCAAAATGATCATCTATAAATGCAAAATTAAATCCATCAATATTCCCTTGCTCTCTAAATACGGTTAAGTCGGTATCATTAGGAAGTAACTTATAAACAGCATACATAAGAGAATTAGCGACAGGGAGCTCAACATTTGCTTTGTTAAAAGCTTCAATTAAGTTTTTATTTCCACCGTTGGTCTCAATAAGCATATAGCTTGGACCGCCAGAGCCTCTCGCTTCAAAATTCAAAGCTAAACCAATATTCTTTGCCCAAGGATGGAATTTAACAAAAGATTCAGCGCCAAGAAGCCCTTGCTCTTCACCGTCGGTCAAAATAATAATAATGTCATTTTTGGGTTTGATGCCTCTAGCTAAAAAGGCACGAACACCCTCTATAATGGTCACTACACCACTACCTGCGTCACTTGCGCCTAAAGAGGAGTAAGTTCCTGAATCATAATGAGACACAAGAGCTAGAGACTTATCACTCGATTCACCTTTAATTTTAGCAATGATGTTAGTAGTTTTTGCAGCGACAGACCTTCGATAATTAGTAGATAAATGCTGAAATGTTTCGACTTCTAAGCCCATTTTTTTAATTTGGCCAACAAGGTATCTTCTAACAGCACTATGATCTGTTGAACCAACAAAATGTGGTTTCTTACTAATTATTTTAAGGTGCTTTAATGCATTTTCTTGCGAGAATTCTTTGTCATTATTGACTTGATATTTATCAGCAGAAGGAAGTTGTGATGAGAATGCCCATAAAATAGAGCATGCTATTAATAAGACAGAAGCTAAGCCGTTAACTTTTTTTAACCCAAGCATAGGGTAGTAATCCTTTTATT
>JBMYWR010000192.1:0-5836 GCA_049607625.1 Colwellia sp. | reverse complement strand
TGCGTTTAACTAACGTTAAGTTACCTCTTAATCATCAGAGTGAAGAATTAGAGCAGTCAATTTTAGATATGCTATCGATCACACCTGAACAATTAACCAGCTTTTCTGTATTTAAACGCGGTTACGATGCCCGAAGAAAAAATAACATTATTTTGATGTATACCTTAGATGTTGATACAACCTTAAACGAAACACTTTTGCACAAGCATCAAAAAAATCAGAATATTAAAGTAAGCCCGGATACCCGTTATAAGTTTGTTGGACAAGCACCTGAAAATTTAACCGAGCGTCCTGTGGTTATTGGTATGGGGCCTTGTGGTTTATTTACGGGATTAGTATTAGCGCAAATGGGGTTTAAGCCTATTGTTCTAGAACGTGGTAAAGAAGTACGTGAGCGTACCAAAGATACCTTTGGCTTTTGGCGAAAGAAAACCTTAAATACTGAATCTAATGTACAGTTTGGTGAAGGTGGGGCTGGCACTTTCTCTGATGGTAAGCTTTATAGCCAAGTTAAAGATCCAAAACATTATAGCCGAAAAGTGTTAAATGAGTTTGTTGATGCAGGTGCGCCAGAAGAAATTTTATATGTTAGTAAACCGCATATTGGCACATTTAAGTTGGTTACTATGGTTGAGCGCATGCGTGCAGAGATTATTCGCCTTGGTGGTGAGGTGCGTTTTGAACAGCGGGTTGAAGATATTCATTTTGCCGATGTTGAAGGTGATGAAGGTCAACGCCAAGTAACAGGGTTAACGCTGGCGTCAGGTGAAGTATTAAACACTAAACATGTAGCGTTAGCTATTGGTCACAGTGCGCGAGATACCTTCGAAATGTTGCATGATAAAGGCGTATTCATTAAAGCAAAGCCATTTTCTGTAGGGTTTAGAATAGAACATGAGCAATCTGTGATTGATGATGCGCGCTTTGGTAAAAATGCAGGTAACCCCATTTTAGGGGCGGCTGATTATAAATTGGTACATCACTGTAATAATGGTCGCTCAGTATACAGTTTCTGTATGTGTCCTGGTGGAACTGTTGTTGCGGCTGCCTCAGAAGAAGGGCGTTTAGTTACTAATGGCATGAGCCAGTACTCTCGACATGAGCGAAATGCTAACAGTGCTATTGTTGTTGGGATCTCCCCAGAAGATTTCACAGAAGATGGCAGTATCGATAATGTGCTTGCTGGTATTGATTTTCAGCGAAAATTAGAAGAAAAAGCATTTCAACTTGGTGGTGAAAACTATGATGCCCCCGTACAACTTGTTGGTGATTTTTTGGCGGGCAGAAAAAGCGGTGAACACGGTACTGTAGAGCCTTCTTATAAGCCGGGTGTGAAATATTGTGACTTAAGTGAAACCTTACCGGGTTACGCTATTGACGCTATTCGAGAAGCATTACCAGCATTTGAGCGTAAAATTAAAGGCTTTTCTATGGATGAAGCAACGCTGACTGCGGTTGAAACACGCACCTCTTCGCCTATCAATATTACCCGTGACAAAGCAACTTTAGAAAGTATCAACACCAAAGGGCTTTACCCCGCGGGTGAAGGTGCAGGCTATGCGGGTGGTATTTTATCTGCCGGTATAGATGGTATTAAAGTCGCTGAAGCGATGGCGTTATCCATGTTAACTGACAACGCTTAGTTACCGACTCTTAAGCGCCTGCTCAAAAAGACTTGATTAACAAACGGTAAGGTAAACCCACCGTTTGTTTTATTGGGCTACCTTGTTTTGCTATATCCTTTTATAGAAAAACTTATTAACTACGTTATTGTGTTGACGGCTCATTAATGTAGGGCTGTTTGATTTTCTGCCATTTTGAGTTTGGCAATTGCTGTTGAATATTGCTTAGTGTTGCCCAAATACCTTTTAAAGCCATGCGCTTACTAATCCATTTCGGAATATTGCCTTTCGCGTCTACGATAACGCTATAGGTGATCGATATTTCATTCGCAGAATGCGGCATAATATACCAATGGGCTTTAATAACCTGCATTCGAATAAAGCCTGTTGAAACCTCAACACTAGCACTTGCATCGGATGCCTCTATTTCAAGAGAGTAATCGTCATTTTGTTTGATAACAGAATGAATAACCATTTCTCTGGGTTTTACCGGCCAGATACTCTGAAATTTAGTTATAAAAATATTTTCTTGTGGGGAGATTTGCTTTAATAGCGTTGCCGATTGTGCATTAAAAAGCCAGTTAGGTAAGTGCTGATAATCAGATATAAATGAAATAAACCCTGATAATGTTGAGTTTACAATTAAAGTTGCTTTGATTTCGTGTAGCGAGTGATGCTCACTTGGGCGAGTTAATATGGTAATTTTTTTATTCTTCTTCCATGTCTGCCATGGGACTTGATTTTGCGCGTATACATCAAAAGTTGCCAAGCCTAACAAAGAAGTTAAGCAGCAAAGTAACAGAATAAAAGATGGTTGGCGTTGTACATTTAAAATAAAATACAAGCGAATATATGCTCTTGATAACTGGTCAGAGCACTATTGTGACATTAATTTAACGGACTCACCACTTTAGATGGCTTAGGTTGCCAAACTCCGGCACCATTATGTGCTAAATGATTCATTCCTTGATTAAGTACTTTAGTTCCAACATTGGTTGAGCTTTCAGGAGGACTGATCAAAAAGCCTTGTATGTATAGCACGCCAAATGATTTTAACAGTTCTAGCTGAATAATATCTTCAATCCCTTCTGCAACAACTTTCAATTCAAGTTGATGAGACATATCGATAATTGATTTTAATATTTTTTTATACTTTGTATTGTGGGTTGCCTCTTTAATAAACATACGATCTATTTTTAATACATCAACAGGCAATGTCGCCAAAATAGAGAGTGAACTAAAACCTGTTCCAAAATCATCGATAGCAATACAAACCCCTTCACGTCTTATTTTTTCTAGCTCCTCAATAAGCTCATCAGAAATATCGAAAAAGCATGATTCTGTTATTTCTAACATCAAAGAGGTTGGTGGCAGGCCAGTTTTCGCAAGTGTATTCATCACCCAACTATGAAGAGGTCGATGTTTAAGTTGGATCACTGAAACATTAATCGAAATTTTTGTTTTACGCATACCAGCGCTATACCAGGCAAACATTTGTCTACATGCTTCTTTTAATATCCAATCGCCTAAGGTTAATATTTGGTTTGACTCTTCAGCGATGGGAATAAACTCCATGGGGGAAATAACACCTTCAATCGGGTGTTGCCATCTGACAAGTGCTTCAAAATAACTAATCACACAACCCTCAACATGAATGATGGGTTGGAAGGTTAAATAGAAATTTTGACTGCTAATAGCAAGTCGCATTTCTTCTAATAAATAATGATATCGACGCAACTGACTTCCCATTTCAGGAGAGTAAATTTTATAGATACCGCGACCATCTTTTTTCGCGCGGTACATAGCAACGTCAGCAAGCTGTACAAGAGCATTTGGTTTGCTGGCGCTTTCTGGATATAAGGCTATGCCAATACTTGCGCTAATTTTTACCAGTTTATTACCTAAAACAAAATCGCGTTCAAGCTCGTTTAACACGCATTTCGCAATATTAATCGCAAACTCTGTATCGTCGATATGTTGTAAAAACATAGTAAATTCATCACCACCAAGTCGCGCGAGGTTTTTCTCTAAGCCTTTTTCTTGCGGGTTAAAGTTTAACTTATTGCTGCGAACAATGGAGGTAAGGCGCTCGGCAACTTGAATTAAAACCTCATCGCCAAAAGAGTGACCAAATGAATCGTTAACTTGTTTAAATCCATCTAAATCAATAAATAGCAGACCACTTTTTTTATCGTCACCATCGAGTGTTAATTGCTCTTCTATGTGAGACAAAAACGTATGACGATTAGTAAGTTGGGTTAGTTTGTCGCTAAACGCGCTTTGTTCGGTAATGGCTTTATACTGGTTGGCATATTTAGCTAAGTTTTCTAATGCAAAACTTAAATGCGATAGTTTTGAATATGGTTGTTGAGGTAGTTTATCTTGACCAAAAACTTCCGCTACGTTATCGGCCACAGTACACAGTTGTGCCAAAGTTCGACGCAATATTCGGCGTTGGTAATTAGCAATTATATAGTAGGAGAATATCGCGACTAATGATAAGGCCAAAATAGGGTACAAAACCGCAACTATGCTATGAAAAATAACCGATTTAAGCGGAGTAACTAACCAGTTATTATCAGTTTTTGATATCTTAAGCACTAAACTATCATTTGTTTTACTGACATTTTCTAACAGTAATATGTTAGCGAGAGAGGATTCGCTATCAGATAGAACTTGCTCTGTAGAGAGAGTAAAAGCATCATTAGGAATTGATGACATTAATGCATGGTTTTCTTTTGCTAATACCGTGATAAAAAGAATGTAACAAGAAAAAATGAAGAGAACGACTAGTAAGCTAATTGTTTTCCAATAACCGCTTTTGTTGCTCATAAACTTTCCCTCTAAATAAGCAACAAATGTCACTTCCTAATGCCGTAACCATAAAACTATAGTCTTAAGGATAGACTAGAATTTATCCATTATAAATTCAAGCCACGAACATGGCAATTTATTAACGAAGCTTAACCAATATCAATTAAATATTAATTAACTTGTATCCCTAGCAGAAGCACAGCGTATAAAAGAAAATATTAAATGGTGAGAAAAAAGATAGAGATGGAATACTTACTAGCTGCTTTAATGTTATGAATAAAAACTTAAAGGAGGCTGTCTTACCTGTACTTGCAGAGATAATTCAGTTAATCTAGCGCGAAAAAATTTTGCTTCGTTATTTTTATTAAAAATGAAAGAAGGAAATTTTATTAACACAGTAAAAAAACACTGTTATATAAAATAAATTAACTCAAGTGACACTTCGTATGTGCCACCACTGAATAAAGGAAAATACATGCCTGTAATTACTCTCCCTGACGGTAGTCAACGCTCTTTTGAACAAGCAGTTTCTGTAATGGATGTTGCCTTAGATATTGGACCTGGTTTAGCTAAAGCGACCATTGCTGGTCGTATTGATGGTGAATTAGTCGATGCTTGTGAATTAATAACAGAAGATGCAGCATTACAACTTATTACTAGTAAAGACGCCGAAGGTCTTGAGATTATTCGTCACTCATGTGCGCACTTGTTAGGACATGCTATTAAACAATTGTGGCCAAATACCAAAATGGCGATTGGCCCGACGATTGAAAATGGTTTCTACTACGATGTTGATATGGACGAAACCATCAGTGAAGACGATTTAGCCAAACTTGAAAAACAAATGACAACACTGGCTCGTACCGGTTATGAAGTTGTTAAGAAAACAGGTAGCTGGCAAGACGCTTATGATGCATTTACTGAGCGTGGTGAAACCTACAAATTAGAAATTCTTGATGAAAATATTGATAAGTCAGATACGCCTGCACTTTATCATCACCAAGAATATATTGATATGTGTCGTGGCCCACATGTGCCAAGCATGCGTCATTGTCATCATTTTAAATTAATGAAGGTTGCTGGTGCTTATTGGCGCGGTAATTCAGAAAATAAAATGTTGCAACGTATTTATGGCACAGCATGGGCAGATAAAAAGCAATTAAAAGCTTATATTCAACGTCTTGCAGAAGCCGAAAAACGTGACCATCGTAAAATTGGTAAAACATTGGATCTATTTCACTGGCAAGAAGAAGCGCCAGGTATGGTTTTTTGGCACAACGACGGTTGGACAATTTACACTGAATTAGAAAAGTATGTTCGTGAAAAGCTTCATGAATATGACTACGATGAAGTTAAAGGTCCATTAATGATGGACAGAGGTTTATGGGAAAAGTCAGGTC
>JBMYWR010000191.1:0-5872 GCA_049607625.1 Colwellia sp. | reverse complement strand
CTCGATGGTGCCTTTAATGTTGAGGAGGCGTTAGCATGTTATCAAAACGCATAATTCCTTGCCTGTATGATACCAGATATTTATAAGAAATAATAAAAACTAAAAAAATAATAAAAAATCCAATCATTTAAAGGGCTTATAGCTATAGTCAAGTAGTAAGCCCTATCCACTCCATTAGATTAATAATATAAAAAATGTAGCCTATACGTCTCCAATTGACTATTATAAATAACAAGTGTCGCCTATATGTATCCTATGACACTCTGCAAAAAGGCTACTTTATGTAGGTTCTATGCACTATTTATTCACTCATAAGGAGCTAAGGTGGCTAATAAAGAAAGTAACCTCGCCGAGTATTTTCCAAGAGATCAACTGGAGGATTTTTCCTTTTCTCATACCAACATAAAAAAGCTTTTGACCTCGAAATATCCGGTACAGGAAGAGCGTGTTTTCAAGGATAAGAATCAATCAGCTAACGGTTTACGAATTAGAGTTTATCCCTCCAGTAATGCTACCTACTTTGTCGAAAAGAGAATTAGGGGGGCCTCTGGAGGGGCAAAAAAAAGAGTTATTGGCAAAGCAAATGAAATAGACCTATTTAAAGCAAGAAAAACTGCCTACAAATTTATTTCTTGGATGGCAGGAGGAAAAGATCCGTATGAAGAGCTTGAAAAAGAAAAACGTGAAAACAGAGTTTACACAATTCGAGATGCATACAATTTATACATGGACAACAGAACAATTCAAAAAGAAACGCGAGATAGATATGAGCGTCAAAAGGATGTTCTGAGCTACATCCACATAAAAAGAAAACAAAAATGGCAGGATGTAGAAGCTGAGTCGCAATTGGTCAATACAAATACTTTCAAAGGTAAAACCGATAATTTAAAAAGCCTTTTAGATGCTGACTTAAACGACATTACCTCCCAAGCAGTTCTATGCTTCCATAAAAGTATTACTAACAATCACGGCCACGGTAATAACAAAGCATTTACAGAAGGCGATAGAGTTATTCAGTTTTTAGGCTCACTATATGATACGGCCATTGATATAGTAAATGAAAAACAGGATGACGAGCATTATATTAAGCGTAACCCTATAAAAATCATGAACCGTGGTCGAGGGCGGTGGAACAATCCCCGCGGTAAAGCTAAAAGACGCCACGAAAGTCTTGATACAGAACACATTGCTGCCCATTACCAAGCAATTATGCAACTAAAAACTCTTAAAAATGAGACTAGAGACGACTACCCTAAAATGAAGTATACCAATATACCTATTCCGGGAGCAGTCAGAGCACATTACTTTTTACGTTTCATGTTTTGGACTGGATGGAGGCCCGGTGATGTTGCTAGAATCCAATGGGATCAAATAGAAACTATTTCAGAGAACGATAAAACTTATACCGTTGTGTCGTGGAATGACAAAGAAGCAGCAGAACGTCTTAAAAATGGAGAACCAATTTATCGTGTTCCATTAAATCAGCAAGCTGAGTTGGTTATCAAAGAGCTGGAGGAAATTAAATCCGATAAATTAAATAAAGCGAAAAAAGGAGAGATTAAGATCAGACATGACTATGATCACAATCATGTATTTCTTAATGTGCTTGAAAATAATCACATTAAACCTAATCAGCATCACTATGAGAAAAAAATTCAAGAGCTAGCCAATACTAGGTTCTACCCTACTGGAATATACAGAAAAACCTTTCTCACGTACGGCAATGAACTCAAAATCAATATTTATACATTAAAACGATTAGTGTTCCATACACAAAACTATTTCGACGTTACAAGCGGCTATATTAAAACACATAGGCAAGTATTATTAGATGCTAGTGAGAAAATTGCTAACTATCTAAACAGCTATATATCTCCAAAGTTGATACAACCTGAACCATCAAAGCAAATAATTGAGATTTCAGATGTAAGTATTGATAAAGATATAATCGATGAATTAACTGCACAATATGGTGAAGATGCGACACGTAAAACTAATGATTTAATTAGAATTGCTTTAGCATTAAAAACCCTCAATCATAGCATATACAAAAAACTTGAGCTTACTACTAGTGAGTTTGCGGAGTTTGACGATTCAGATTTTGCTGGAGACTAGTATTTTGTCATTTACCACAACATTGTCGATTCAAAACGCTGTTGCTGAGATACCTATTACTAATGTTTCCTTTAGTTCAACTGGCATGCATGTTCCCTATTTTGTTTTTAACCTTAACAATAACCTCGATTTATATCCATAGATAGTATCAGTAATTTACACAGTAAATTCGGACAAAATAATTTTCAAACAATTCGTTTATATCTCATTAATAAACTTCGAATAAATACTTGATGAAATTTTATTTTCCATACAAAACAATTGGTTACTATATTTTTAGTTATTAGTTCTGTATAATTATAGGTAAAAGGCGGCATGGCAGGGTATGTTAAATAGTAACTATTTTTACTGTCGTAAAAGTTACTCAATTTAACCCCTGTTGTCGCTCACGCGACAAATCTAAAAAACAGTTGCTCATGCAACCAAAAGTAAATAATAAAATAAGACGAAGTCTTATGGAGATACAATAAGTTTAATTTAAACGAGGATTGATTTCGTCATAACTAATAAAGGTAAAGTTATGACCAAAAGAAATAAACATACTAGAAAAAGTTCACTTGGCACAAAAATGAATCAGCAAGAGATTGCACTTGTAAATGATGCCTTTTATAAATCAGACTATCACACCATCGGCCACTTTGTCCGAGACGTGATTCTGGACAGAGTTAAAAATAACCAATTTGTCCCCCCTCCTCTTCCTGTTATGAATAAAGAAGTTGCGACCCAATTAAGGTCATTACACAACTCATTCTCAAAGCTAATAAATCACTTAGATCAAGCACTATTAGATCAAAATGTATTCTTATCTAATAGAGATAAAGAAAAATATCTTGTTGAGTCAATGCAGCTAGTTCATAACACATCTCAAAAAATTAATGTTTGGCAATACTTCTTAACAAATAATTTTAGCTCTTCAATTCAGCAAATTGCTTTTGAAACTTTGACAATTCAGCAACTACAAAACTTAGTAAACGAAAAAGAGAAGTTACGTTAAAGGCGAGAACGGCAATGATCATCGAATATTTAAAGTCAAAAAAAAGCAATAATCAAGGAAGAGTTGGTAGGTTGATTAATTATATTTTCGGGAAAACTAAACACACTCGAAGTAGCAATCAATTCGATTTAACAAACGAAACCATAGAGTTCATAGGATACAGCTCAAGTATATTATTGCAAAATCCACTTATCAGTTTTAATGATGGAAGACTTATCAAACTGAGTGGTAAGGAAGCAGATTTAGCCCCAACCATCCACATGTTTCTCAATGCTGAAAATCAAAACAAGCGTGTAAAACACCCAATTGAGCATATAGTGGTGTCCCTTCCTGAAGGAGAGTCACTAAATTCTGTTCAATGGAAATCTTTAGCAGATGAACTAACTAAAAAGTTGGGTTTTACTGATCATCACTGGGTCGCCGTATTACACAAAGACACTAAAAACCAGCATCTTCATCTAGCATGTTGTGCTATTTCCAATTCGGCACCTCATAGACGATTAGTTCTTAGTAACAGCTACAAAAAGACCGCAATGATCCGCAATGAATTAGAAAAAATGTTTGGCTTAAAACACGACCACAACCCCTATACTGACGGCCCCGGTAAAAAAGTTAATAACGCTAAATACAAAACTAAGGTTCAAACTATTCGCAGCGAAATTGATACCATATTGAGAGAAAACCCTCAAATTTCACTACTCGATTTTATAACGAGATTAGGTGACGTCGGTATTGGCTGTTTCATACAAACAAGACGGGATGAGGTGCGAGGTGTCTCGTTTTCAATTGAAAATTATAAAATATCTGGTTCAAAACTTGGAATAGGATATAGCTGGCGTGAGCTTTCGAAACGAGGTGTTTCATATAACATAAGCCGCGACCTCAATCTTATTATCGAATTTAACAATGTTGAAAAGAGAGTAACCAGTGCAATTGAAAACTTTGAATTACCACAGCAACCATCATATGCCCCCAATTTGATATTACTCAAAACATTTAAGATAAAACTAACTGATAGAAAGAGACGTTCAAAATACAAAAGAGCAGCACTGGGCGGAATATGGATACGCAACTCATTCAAAGGCATGAAAAAACATGAAATTGAGCAATTAATTTCAATTTCTAGAATTTTACGAAAATTATTGACATTGTATTTTTTGTGGCTAGCAAAAAAAGATAGAGAAAAACAAATTGCATTCGAAAAGCTAAAACCATACTTAAAAAGATTAAGAGAGCCAACAGATGGAGATGTCGAAAATTCGTTTTCATTTTAGTTAAGTTTACGCCTTTGACTAAATCGATATTTCTAAATTATTTGTTAAAGGCTATAATTGCGCCACACAACATTAAGGGAAATGATGGATTTAGATAAATTTAAATACTTTTTAATTATTGATGTTGAAGCAACTTGTTGTAAAGATAACTCTTTTCCAGTAAACGAAATGGAAATGATCGAAATTGGTGCTGTTTTAATTTGTGCCGACTCACTTACCAAGCTAGATGAGTTCAGCACGTTTATTCAACCCCAACGACACCCAAAACTAACCGACTTTTGTACGAACTTAACAACCATCACTCAACACGATGTTGATCATGCACCATATTACCCAGAAGCAATTAACACTTTCCAAAAGTGGCTAGGCAATTACGATAACTACCTGTTTTGCAGCTGGGGAGAGTATGACAAACAGCAATTTGAACAAGACTGTGCTTTTCATAGTCTGCCATACCCTATTACATCACCACACCTGAATATTAAAAAGCAATTTTCAAAAGCTCAGAAAGTGCGTAAAAGACAAGGTATGGCCGGTGCCTTAAAACTTGCGAAAATTCCGTTCTCTGGCTCACATCACCGTGGAATTGATGATGCGAATAATATGATCAAGTTAATGCCGTATGTGATGGGAAGAGTATTTATTGATAGTCAAAAGAAATTCTCAAAATAGAAAGTAATATTACCATGCGCCCCATTCACCACAGCTAGGACACTTCATATTAAATGGCTCGAGCGCTCTTGCTGAATGATAGCTCCAATAAAGGCCATTCTTTGTAGTACATTCTTTGTAGTAGCTCATATCTGATCTTACAGTTTCTATGAATAGGTTGGGACTTAATCTGACAGGCAGCTATGAGCGATCTACGGACAGCCAACTCACACCACACCTAGGTCAGTTAATCGGCCAATAGCGGTCATTGAATTGTTATAGTAGTAATTCCATATCAACCCTGTGCATGTCTAGGCCCCAACCATCAGTGATTTCTTTAATTGTCTTTTCCCCAAATTTTTCGAAGAAAGGAGCTGAAAGATGACTGGCGGCGATATCTATAACTTTCATGTTACTGTCCTTTGCCATTTTATTAGCGTAAGACATCATTGCCGTTCCGATGCCATTAGCCTGCACCCGTGGAGAAGTCATAATCCAAGTGATACTAGCACGGTTTATTTTAGGATCGATATCCAGCCCAAAGACAGCCACGGCCTATCCGTGAATAAGTCCAATTTTGTATTGTTTGGGCTGTTTTTGCAAAAACGCAATATAATCCTGACGTTCGTTTGTAGCGAAGTATTTCGGACAGTTTTGATCGAACAGCTTAAGACAGTCTTCTAAATAAGGGTTACTATAGTTACAAAATATCAAATTATTTTCAGTCATAATATTCCAAAAATTAACTAGTTATTATTTATCCCACTTGGGAGTGCTGTTAAACGCTCGTTCCCAAACGCGGTCACGTTGGAAAGTTAGATTAACTTTATCATTTATA
>JBMYWR010000190.1:0-5925 GCA_049607625.1 Colwellia sp. | reverse complement strand
TTTAACTTTTTCTGGTGCGAAGCGTTATTAATAACTGTGTAATGTTTTCTTTATCTAACCAAGCCAGGCAAAAAGTAGCTAGCGTTATAACAGAAGCAACAACAAGCATTACCCACTCATTGTGATAAAGATGTGTGCCAATAGCACCGAGCATTAGTAAGGCTAAACACAGAGAACTAAAGGCAGATAGCCGACGAATAAGCAAACCTATAGCGCCCATACACTCAACGATACCAATGAAATACATAAATTCAATTGGGTAGCCCCAACGTGCAAAAGCTTCAATTTCAAAAGGTAGTGACATTAATTTAGCTCCACCCGAAGCGAGGAAAATTAAAGCAAGGATATAGCTTAAAAGTCGAATTAACATTTATAGTCCTATAAATTTATTGAGTGAGTAAAACAATTTCATTTGGTGACAGCTTATTTAACCTGAACTCGGTTTAAGAGATAGCTTAATTTTAGGTAAATTATTGATTTAACGCAGAAGCTAGGAAAAATAGCTGCTAGAGAAGTATGTGTGAAGCCGAGCTCAGGTTCTTTAGTCTTAACTGTAGTCTACGTACTTTACATTAACTTAATATTTTATTTTATGAAGTGAACTATCTAGTTTCTAGAAAACTCACTAATCGCTTTAATTAACTCTGCTTTAATGGGTAAATCAGGCTGGCTGTATGTAAGCAGATTTGCTTGTCTATCAAGTGGCGCCTCTTTAAAAATATGGTTCATATTTTCAATTACAACTTTCTTTGCCTTGGTATTGGCTAAAGCAAGGTTGTTTGCATCCGTTAAGCTAACTTGAATATCGGTATTTCCTTGAATGATTAATATCGGCTTATTGAGTTTTGCTATCTCTTTTCGGGGATCATATTTAAACCAGGAAATCATATATGGTTGAACACTTGGACGAAACAGTGTGTTTAAAAATGCAGGTACATTGTCAACGGTTTCACCTTTTAAAAGCTTGTCTAAAATCGGTGTCGATTGCTCTAAAACAATAGCTGGTTGAGCTTTTAATTGCGCTCTTATTGTTAAATCGATTGGTTGTCCGGCACCTGCTAATGAAATAAATTTATCAACATTGGTTTGCTGTGAAGCAATTATGCCAATTAAAGAACCCTCGCTATGGCCAATAACAATTATTTCGCTGAAGTTATTTAACGTAGCAAGGTAGTCAATCCAATGACGAGCATCATTCACATAATGATCAAAACGTAAATCAACTTCCTTTAAGCCGGCGCTTTTACTTTGCCCAATGCCTCTTTTGTCATATCTAAGTGATGATATACCTTCAAGAGCAAGTTCTTCGGCTAACATTTTTAACGAGTTATTTGTCATGCTTGGATTATTGCCATTTCTATCGGTTGGCCCCGAGCCTGCAATAATAAGTGCAACAGTATTTGAGCCTTTAACATCGCTTGTTAATAACGACCCCTCAAGTTTGCCAGTTCCTGTATCAATACTAACGACCTTTTCAATACTTTGTGCGAAGGAATTTAAAGTCGTAAATAAGAAGAATGATGCGATAAAAAGTCGTTTCATAATAAGCCATACAAATTAGTTGATGAGGTTAACTTAACTTGTAATGGTTTAATTTTCAATGGGTTGTTGTCGGGGTTTATAAATAAAGCTGCTTGGAGTTTTTGGATGACTTGGAGTCGTGGTGACGACAGCACCCAAAGGGAGACTGCATACTCTTTACCATTCCCTCAACTGCTGCATTTCTTTCAATCGCCCACGTTGCATAACCAAAGCTTCAAATAAATCATCAATGGACTCGTTATCTGAATTTAACCCAGGCAAGGCAATATTAGCTTCGGCAAAAAAGCGTTTTTGTTGTGAAATACTATAAGTACTTTCGTTTTTATTACTTACTGATTTAGCAAGCTGGTGGATGTTTTTCGTGTATCTATTTTGAGATTCTCTTACCTCAAGCTCATTAGCCATGATATTTGAAGATATATTTTCATTTGAAATTAACCATGCCTCTTGCCACCAGTGTTGCATTCTTTCTTTTGAGGCTATTAATTTTTGTTCTGTAGGTAATCGGTCACTTTTTTGATTATTCACTGTGCTGTCTGTAGGTAGTAAATTCCAAAGGTCATTATTAGGCCAGCGTGAAAAGGGCATACTATGGTCAATATCATAGCCTTTATTTAATGATCTTTCAGACCAGACACAGCGTATTAAATCACTATTAGGTTGTTGTTTTTTAATTTGCTCAAAACGATTTCGTACCTCTGTCGTTGTTCGTTTAGGCTCTTCCCAGTTTAAGGCCTGATATAAATGAAACTGTTGTTCAGGTGGCACATATAAAACATTCCCTTCGTAAGCAGACATTGTTTTAACCCATTCGCTAACAATAACTGGTTCTATCCAACATGCATAACGATTAAGCGCTATCCAAGTAGATTCAGGTAGAGAAAACTCACCCCATTGCTCTAACGTTTGCAAGTCAAGGAATATACTATTTTTAGCTCTTACTGATTTATTATCTACCTCGAATACTGAAGTATTATTATTGGGCATTGTGATGTATTTACAGGGCATACTTTTAATGTTTTGTACGCAGGCAGTAATCGTTTTGTGCAATGCGACAGCATCTTCCCCTACAAATAAGTTACCTACTCTATAATCTGAAGCACTGCGATGGGTTAACTTGTGCCAACCGTCTGGCTTCATAAAACCCATGTTAGAGTTTTTGCCAGGTCGTTGAAATATATTACGTTTATCAATTAGGTCTTTGTATTGATGACACCAATACAAGGCAACTAAACCTACAGGTAAAATGACTCTTTCCCCAGAAAGTGAAGATTCTCGTCTAATTACAGCTCCAGGGTGTCCATCGGCAATGCGTAGTAAAACTCTAAGTAGGGCAAGCTTGTGCGTGGCAGACTTACCATCGTTAATGGCTACATGCCGAATAAAAGGAAATGCACCAGATCCATCATCTGGCATTTGCAGTACAACAGTTTGCCAAGAAACATGATCTCTACCTAATTCATCAGCCTCTTTTTGTGTTTCAAATTTTGTAAATAACCCCACATCGGTTGCTAACTGCTTCAATTCATCAGCACAAACGATATGCATTTGTCTTTCGGTGATATCTTCTTTTGTTTGACCATGGCGAAGAGATATAACAATTTTCCCACCTGGTTTTAGTAAATTGGCAAGTTTACGGATAGCGCGTTTTCTATCACTTGGAGGTACATGCATCCAAACTGCACTCAATAGTATCAGATCAAAACTTACTTCTTGTTTGCTGATATTGTTTAATGCGGGAAGTGAGTCATCTAGCCATTTTACATTTAAACCCTCGGTTGTTTCTTGTCCTCGCTTTGAGAATTCTTTGGCAGGCTCTATGGCAAATATTTGAACTGAATTTTCTAAACCATGTTCTTTTTTTGCTCGTTCTGCAAGGTACTTAGCGTCTCTCCCTGCACCTGCACCTAGATCAAGAATACGAGCATGTGAATTTTTTAGAACGGAGGGTAATAAATGAATCCAGGTTTTATGTACCTCTTCAAATGATTTTGAAAGGTATTGCTTAACAAGCTTATCCGCATTGTCGTTATAAAACTGGGTAGTCAATGGCATCATCCTAAAGGGTTATATGAACCACAACTTCCTCTCTGCGGTTTGCACAACAGTGCCAAAAATTCTTACAGATGTCAAAGTTATGCATATTGTATAGTTTATTCATTCACCAAAAGCAGCAACAAATTCCAACAAGTTACCGGTTTCGTTTTTTGAACAAAGATCAAATGCAAAAACGGCGGAAGCATGCAAACACTCGACACACCCTCCAAGTTTGTTACTATGTACCCAAATAATCCCCACCAAAACCGGAGTATCTATACCTATGTTAATCAATGCAGATTTTTATAAACGAGTTGTTATTAAACCTGAAGATTACACTTGGGTTGATTCACCCATGCCAGGGGTAGAGCGAATGATGCTCGACAGAGTAGGTAAAGAGTCTGGACGGGCAACCAGTATTGTTCGATATGCGCCTTTTAGTGAGTTCTCGCCACATGTTCATACAGGTGGAGAGGAATTTATTGTTCTTGAAGGCGTGTTTTCAGATGAACACCAAGATTATGGTGTTGGCCATTATGCTCGAAACCCAATTGGCACTTCTCATACGCCTAGAATAGGTAAAGAGGGTGCTACTATTTTTGTAAAACTTGACCAATTTGATAAAGCTGATACCACGCAGAAAGTGGTGGATACCCATAATACCCCTTGGCGACAAGGTTTGGTGGAAGGGCTTACGGTAATGTCTTTACATGAATTTGAACGAGAGCATGTAGCTCTTGTTAAATGGGCACCGAATACCCAATTTAACCCACATAAACATTGGGGTGGTGAAGAAATATTAGTGCTTGAAGGAACGTTTTTTGATGAGCATGGCAGTTACCCCAAAGGGTCATGGATTCGTAGCCCGCATTTAAGTGAACACACGCCATTTACCAAAGAAGATGGTGCGTTGATTTATGTGAAAGTAGGGCATTTGTAGGGAAGGGAATCGAAGAGGTAAGTTAAAAGTTGTAAGCTTTAAGTACAGGAAAAGAGAAACTTCTTGAAGCAACAAGGTCAAAAAATTAGCCAGTTTTTACCACCGAGGTCACAGAGGCGCTGCGCTACACAGAGGAAAAATGACTGAATGTTTCTTCTTTCTCGGTGGCCTCTGTGGTGATAATTTTACTAAGGCTTACGGTACAAGAGATCGCGGCTAAAGCCAGCTCCTACAAAAATGATTTGCCCCAGTTGAATCAAAGGTTTGTGTTTTTTTCTATTCCCCTTACCCTAAAAGGTCTAGTCTCTCATCCGCTCTTATCCTGTTCATCTGTGGGCAAAAAGGGCTAGTCACTCATCTCAGTTTCAGAGCAAAAGGGGCTTTTCAGTTGACCTTAAATAGTCCCTGCATCTTCTTTTAATAATAGAAAAACTAAATAACATAGAACAAACGGCGGCATGAACGATAAACAAAAACCAATAATGGCTGTTTGTTTTGCGTTATCTGTTCTGGTTAAGCCAAGTTTGTAACTTAGTAATGTCATGCTTAAAACAAATAAAACCATTGAGACGATAATAATGAGTGACCACATAATGCTTCCTTTTAAATAAATAGTTTAAGTTGATAATTTACTCGGGTTGAGTTTAATATACACTAGATTTATCGATAATCAATAAATAAGTAATGTTTTCCGATAAATGATTTTTGAATATCGATAAAAAAGCGTGTATATTTCTGTTCATAGAAAGACTTTTAGGTAGATAAATGAGCGATTATATTAAAATAAATTTAGACTATTTGTTATTAACTCGGAATATGTCGCTTACAGAGCTGTCAGCTAAGACAGGTATTTCTATGGCGAATCTGTCGAACTTGAAACGCGGTAAAGGCAAAGCGATTCGTTTTTCTACCTTGTTGGTTATTTGTAATGTTTTAGCGTGTACGCCTGGTGATTTAATCTCGCTAGGGGAATAAGCCCTTATAGGGGGAAGTAAAAGCTTGAAGGCTTGAGGGCTTTAAGGAGGACAAGGCTTGAGGGCTTGAAAGCGGTGTTCTTGGCACCTGTAGGACCGAATTCGCTACACAGAGGAAGACAAAAAGATCGCGGCTAAAGCACGCTCCTACAAAAGTGATTTATTTCGGTTTAATCAAAGGTGTTTGTTGCTGTTGTAGGTGACGCCTTCAGGCTTACAAGCTTAGCGCACCATCATTTCAACAAATACCAAGCCATGTTAGTTTTGTTACTTGACCAGACACGGTATTGCCGAACATTCAAGCATTCAAGCATTCAAGCATTCAAGCATTCAAGCATTCCAGCATTCAAGTATTCCAGCTTTCCAGCATTTTAGTCCTTCCCTTATACTTCTAACTTATTTCTTTAATTACCACCGTGTATGGCTTAATAT
>JBMYWR010000189.1:0-5974 GCA_049607625.1 Colwellia sp. | reverse complement strand
AGAAGATTAGAAGATTAGAAGATTAGAAGATTAGAAGATTAGAAGATTAGAAGATATTAAAATGGTACTCCGCCATGCTCTTTAACATTCTCAGTAGCGATATAGGTAGTTGTTTGTGATATTTGTGGCAAACCCGCTACTTTATTCAAGACTATTCGATAGTTTTCCATGTCAGAAAAACGAATTTTCAGCAAATAATCAAAACCACCTGCAATAAGATGGCACTCTGCCACTTCTTTAATGAGTAGTACTTCTTTTTTGAAATCACTTAACACATTAGAGGTTGTTTTATTAAGATTTACTTGAATAAAAGCGGTCATACTATAATTAAGTTTTTTAGCATCTAAAAAGGCACCATAATGCCGAATATAACCTTCTTGTTCTAAGCGTTTTACTCTATCTAAGCAAGGACTAGCGCTTAAACCAACCTTTTGAGCAAGCGCAACATTAGAGATTCTTCCGTCGCTTTGTAAAACTTTAAGAATCGAATAATCGATACGATCAAGTGGTTTCATTTTATTCATATTAACTCTTATGACTTAGCGTTTATTTTAAGCTGAAACGATTAACTTACGTAAAATCGTTTCACATTGTGCATAATTCATTTGCTTAGGCACAGGGTAAGCACCATAAGCCTCTTTTATAGCTCGTTTGGCTAGCAGTGGAATATCTGATTCTTTTAACTCTGGAAATCCAGACTGAATATTAAGCTCCTCATTCAGTGTTTTTACCGCATCTAAGAATTTATCAGCTGCTACACTTTTAGTATCTTGCTTAGTGGCGACACCTGCTGCGATTGCTAGCTCTGCATATTCAGAAACACTACTATCAAATGAAAACGCTAGAATGTGCGGTAAAATGACGGCATTCGCTAAACCGTGAGGGACATGATAAAAGCCCCCCAACTGGTGTGCTATTGCATGAACATAGCCTATTGAAGCCCTTGTAAATGCAACGCCAGCTTTAAAGCTGGCTACCGACATTTCCCGTCTTGCTTGTTTATCACTGCCATCGTTATATGCTTTGGGTAAATACGTAAATATTCTTTTTACTGCCTCTAAACTATATTCACGGGTTAAATCTGTAGCATGTTTTCCTACATAAGACTCAACAGCATGCGTTAAGGCATCGATACCGGTTTCTGCGGTAATTTTAGCTGGCAAGCCCAACATGAGGTTTGGGTCTATAATAGCGACATTAGGTACTAGTTTAGGGTCAATTATCGTTAATTTTTGTCGATTTTCTGCATCTGTAATTACAGCAACAACGGTAGCTTCAGAGCCTGTACCTGCAGTAGTTGGAATGGCAATAAATGGTGGCAGTGATTTTCTAACCCTTAATGTTCCCGCCAATTTTTTAGGCGCTTTATTTTTAACAACGCTAGCACCAATGGCCTTAGCACAATCCATAGGTGAGCCTCCGCCTAGCGCAACAATGCTATCGCATGAGGCAGCTTTATAAACATCAATACCTGTTTCTATTACGGCAAGCGTTGGGTCTGGCGTAACTTGGTCAAATAATTCATATGGCATATTGGCAGCATCAAGTGCATCAGTAAGTTTTTTACAAACTCCTAGCTTTACAAGCATCGCATCTGTAACGATTAAAGGCTTATTGCCATTTAGCTTCTTTAATACGTCAGCCGTTGAAGCTATTTCACCGTCGCCTTGTATTAACTCAGGCATTGATATGGGTAAAATTTTATTTGCCTGTTTTCTAATTTGAATTATTAAATCATGGAGCATAATTACGCCTTGTTCATCGTGAATATTAGTTATAGCAAAAATGATTGTACAAAATATATTATCTACCTCATGTCACCTTAGCATATCATGACAGAGTTTCATTACTAAGTATGTTAATGAATGTAATCGCTTTTTATTATTGAATTCATCGAATTAGAGACTAGCGATCTCATGCGAATTACACTGATGACGCGAATTAAGAAACTTTTTTGGTAAGGTCAAGTGAAAAGCCCGTTTTGCCCGCAGATGAACAGGATAAGAGCGGATGAGAAACTAGCCCTTTTTAGGGGGAAGAGCAAAAAACAAAAACCTTTATGTCTAAAGCCAACTCCGAAAGGTTTAACAACCACCGAATAAAATGTCTTTTGTAGGAGCGTGCTTTAGCCGCGATCTCTTTTTCTCAACGAATTAGAAACTAGCGAACTCATGCGAGTTACTCAGATGACGCGAATTAAGAAACTTTTTTGGTAAGGTCAAGTGAAAAGCCCGTTTTGCCCGCAGATGAACAGGATAAGAGCGGATGAGAAACTAGCCCTTTTTAAGGGAAGAGCAAAAAAAAAGTGACCTCTAGGATCACTTTTATTAAGTCTTTCAGAAAGCGTTATTTGTATCTAAAATCTAACAAACAACCAGTCTTTATTTTCACTGAAATATAACGTTCTAACCTGACCTTTACCTTCAATATTTACCATATTGATTTGGGTTGGCCAAAGATCACGTAACGTCCCATTATATAACTTAACACCGTCTAGGTTTTCAGGAATGGCTGTTTCTTGGTATACCCAGAAAAACTTCCCTTCTACTTCATAACCTACACTAGTTAATGGTAATGATTCATCAACTAACGATTTCACTAAAAACTCTTTCGCTACATATTGCGCAAACTGCTTTTGTGTTTTGTCAGAGTTAATAATATCGGCTTTTTTGTCAAACAACGTTTGCACCGCATGCTCTGTATCGTGCATATAAAAACGGTGTGCAACTTCTAACTGACCCGAGTTTTTATTAAAAAGCACGGTTGTTTCAGCTGCTTTTTGTTGATGGGCAAACGCAGTGTTTGTGACCACCAACAAAAAGAACGTTACAGAAATAAATAAACGTCTTGTCATTATTTATCTGCTTTCTCAGTTTCTACGTCTTTTTTATCTTCTTTTTTGTCTGTATCAAGCTTTGTTTTAATATCTTGCATGATATCTCTAGACACTTTAGAAGTACGTTTTTTAGACTTATAAGCTTCTACTCGAGACGGGATAATTTGACGAGGATAATGGTTATTCTCAACATTAACATCCGCCGTTTCCCATCCTGGATCAACCACTACACTAGCAAGTTCTTTGTCTTTATCTGTAACAACAAGCTTACGAACGTGCTTAGGTGTACGACGCCAGATTTCAGCAGGAATATACTGACTTTCTTTTGAGCCATCTTTATACGTTAGCTCTAAAAGAATAGGCATTACTAAGCCACCCACATTTGAAAACTCTAATACATAGTAGTTTTTGTCTTCTTTAACAGCGCGCTCTAGTGTTTTGCGTTCCCAAGGCTTTAAGCCTTTTAAGAACTTCTTGTAACTGTTGCGTTCTTTGTTGGTTACAGTGAAGCGATCATTATCGTCATAGAAATCAGAAACATCTGGGTTACGGTCAACCCATAATTCTTTACCTTCTGCTTTGTTACGCTCAACAAATAATGATGATGGTTTATCCGCTTCAATTTGGCGTAAACGACCGTAATCAATATCAGGGTTATGCGTGTCTAAACGCATTTGATACACTTTATCGATAGAGATATCTACGTGATCTGTTGAGTAGAACCAACCACGCCAGAACCAATCTAAGTCAACACCAGAAGCTTCTTCCATTGTACGGAAAAAGTCTGACGGTGTAGGACGTTTAAACTGCCATCTTAAAGAATACTCTTTAAAAGCAAAATCAAATAATTCACGACCTAAAATCACTTCACGTAAAATGTTAAGTGCAGCAGCAGGTTTAGTGTATGCGTTAGGACCAAGTCTTAAAACACTGTCAGACTGTGTCATAATTGGGACTTGATTTTCAGACTTCATGTAACCTGTAATGTCACGAGGCTCAACACCCCATGGAATGGTAGGATCCCATTCACGACCGGCAACACCATCTAAGAAGCTGTTTAAACCTTCATCCATCCAAGTCCACTGACGTTCGTCAGAGTTAACAACCATTGGGAAATAGATATGACCAATTTCGTGAATAACGACACCTATTAAGAAGCGCTTTTCAGCTTGAGAATAAGTACGAGTTCCGTCATCTTGTAAATCAGTACGAGGACCGTTAAAGGTAATCATTGGATATTCCATGCCACCTACAGGACCATTTACAGATTGAGCTGTTGGGTATGGGTAATCAAAAGAGTAGCGAGAGTAAACTTCCATTGTATGGATAACGGACTCAGTTGAATACTTCTTCCAAAGGTCGCCACCTTCTTTAGGATAGAATGACATTGCCATAACAAATGGCATATCGTCACCACCTTGTTTATAACCTTTAGCATCCCACATAAATTTACGTGATGAAGCCCAAGCAAAATCGCGAACGTTTTCAGCTTTAAACTTCCACGTTTTACGCTTGTTAGTGCCTTCTTTTTCGTTCTCTAAAGCTTCTTCTTCCGTTACAACGAAAACAGGACGCTTAGATGTTTTAGCTTTTTCCAAACGCTTACGCTGTGTACTGGTTAATACACTTTTAGGGTTTGTTAAAACACCCGTTGAACTAACAATATGATCCGCAGGAACGTTAATTTCTACTTCGTAATCACCAAATTCTAAAGTGAATTCACCACGACCTAAAAATTCTTTATTATTCCAACCTTCATAGTCTGTATAAGCATGAAGACGAGGGAACCATTGTGCAAGTAAGAAAATGTCGTTGCCGTCTTTTTCAAAATGCTCGTAACCAGAACGTGCTGAAATAGCATCTTCTTCAACAATGTTAAATGCGAAATCAATTGAAAATTCTACATCATCGCCCGACTTTAAAGGTTTAGGTAAATCGATACGCATTTGAGTACCAACAACCGTAAAGCTTAATTTTTTACCACGGCTATCTTTAATTGCACTGATTTCATAGCCAAGCTCGTTATCCGTCATAAAGTGTTGACGACGTAGCTCACCTAAGCTCATTTTTGCAGGCGTACCCGCATCGCCAGCACCTGTGTATGGACCACGACGACCAATACCACCAAAGTTACTGCCCATATTAGCAATAGAGTCATCTTTAAAGATGTTTTGGTCTAACTGAACCCATAAATATTTTAATTTATAAGGTGAGTTATTTTGGTAAGTGATTTTTTCACTACCGGTTAGACGACGCTTCTCTTCATCAAGAGAAACCTTAATTTTATAGTCAACTTGTTGTTGCCAATAATTTTCACCCGGTTCACCAGAAGCATTACGATAAACATTCGGTGTAGGAAGTACTTCTTCCAATTGACGGAACTTATCTTCAAAGTCACCTTTGGTTTGTTTAATTGCTGAAGCATTTACTGTTGTCGCCATTGAAAGCGGCAAAAGCAATGTAGCAAACGCTTTAATAAATTTTATTTTCATTTTGCATTTCTTATATTGATTTGAGTTAATTGTTTCGTATTAGCTATACGCAGAAAGAACATAAGGTTTAACGCTATAAATAATAGTCAATGAATTCAAAAGTGCGAATATAATAAGCCTCGCACTTATTGTTTAGAAAATGGATATTTTAACTTAACGGTGGTTATTGAGGTGTATACCTTTTAAGCACTCTAAAAGCGCTTATTAAAAGCGTAATAAACACCACTCAACGACTCCCTAGATACTAACATATGATATACAGCTCTAGAAAGCCTTAAACCTAGCAAGAGTAGTGTTAAATGTTCAAAATTGTTCTTATTAATTTACAATATTATCTAAGTTTGCAGGTTAATAATTTAAATAGAGCCTAAAAAGATACATTTTAACGCAGGATAAATTGACAGTAACAAGGCTTTATGAACGACGTGTAATCTCTTTCTTATTAAACAAAAAAGCCCACCGAGGTGAGCTTTCTTTAAATTTACTTTACAGACAAATTGTATACATTTTAACGAAGGATAAATTGACAGTAACAAGGCTTTATGAGCGACGTGTAATCTCTTTCTTATTACACAAAAAAGCCCACCAAAGTGTAATGCCGATCAGTTAAGAAATACTTAGCGATCCATTGACCGATCTTTTAAAC
>JBMYWR010000188.1:0-6004 GCA_049607625.1 Colwellia sp. | reverse complement strand
GAGGGTTGTGGCGATTTATGTTACTTTAGAGGGGAAAATCCCTAGAACCCCAAATTAGCTCATTCAGATACTTGTTAACATTAATAGCTCAATAACGAAATATTAAAAGTTAAGTTAACTTTTAATATTTTTTTGTGTCCGATACAAAAATTCAAGGAAGAAGTTCACTGCATATCCTAACTTTCGATATTATTTCTCATTGTCATAGTTAACTTCTAATATGGTATTAGAAGTTAAGTTAAATTCTAAACCTTGTTTTCAATTAAGATGAAAGCGAACATACCCGTATCAAAAGTTAACTTAACTTCTGATACTCAATCCCTATTTATACTTAACTTTTAGTATATTTTATTGTATTAAACCTAACTTCTAATCAATTTACTTGCAATTAAACCTAACTTCTAATATTTTGTAGCTATTAAATACTTAACTTTTGATCACTTTTACGATTATTGATCTATTAATGGATTAGCTATGACAACACCTGATAATAATGAACTCGATGTATATGATTTTATTTTCAATGACTTCCTGACTCAAAGTAAAGGTGAGCAGCTTGTATCTAGCTCGATGTTCAATAAAATTTTCATAATGGGTAATAGAGTACCTAAAGAGCTAATTGATCAAATTGCTGAGAGCCCGCAGAAAATTGAAGATGTTCTAACTGCTAATGTTCCTCTTTTTCAGACCTCTATTACAAAGAGGTATTGGGTAACTCAAGACCGCGGTTTCGATAGAGTTAATGTCGATATATACGGCGCTATTTGCCTTGCAGATGACAGGCATTTATTGGATTGCTTAATTGCGCATGGAAATATTATTAACGGTGCAGAAAAATATACGCTTCGGCAAGTTGCTGAAGGGTGTGGCTTGAAAGATGTAGCATGGGAATATACTGATCAAAACTTTATAGATAAACATATGTTAAATAGAGGAATTTACTTTCATATATCTGTAAAAGACTTATTTAAGGCTCTGGGGTTAAAAGCTGCAAAAAAAAACCGGGAAACTATTTTGAAGCGCCTAAAAAGGCTGTCAATAATGAAACTTGTCTTGAGTCCTGTTAATGGCGATACAATACTTACACAGGGCAAATCGGGATTTTCATTTGTTGATGAAAAGTTCTTTCCATTACTCGATAAAACAAAGATACGTAATCGTGTTTTTTCACCAGACACTTATACAGATTTGATAGTGAATGTTTCTGGGTATTATGTACAAAGTCTCAAAAAAGATGGTGCCATTAGTAGGAAGCGTTTGAAAAACCACTACGTTGATTTGGTAGGTAAAAACTGCATCGAAGATTTTTATAAATCGCTTGAAGAGCATAAAAGGGAATTTCTTCATGGTAAAAAGCTGAGTGAATTTATTAATGCATATATCGATAATAAAATGTCTTTATTTGGTATCAATAGAAATCATAAATATAGACAAATAATGCAACAAATCGTTGAAGGTGAGCAGAAGTTAATAAATCATTTTAACATGACCTTAGAACCTATTGAGGATGATAAAGGTCGCGTGAATGATTATCGGATAATTTATTTAGGAAAAATGAGTAACCAATAATGGGAAAGTTACTTGAAGTTAATAATAACACTTTAGATTCACAAGCGAAGATCAGTGCACAAAATAGTATTATTCTTGGCCTTCCTAAAGGTGATATAGGTTTTGTTTTAGCGGCGCCAGGTACTGGTAAAGGATATTTGTGCTTATCCCTGTGCTACGAACTTGCTTCCGATTTAAAGCTTTTAGGCTTAAAGGTTACTGAAACGCCGCAACGATGCCTGTATTGGCCAATAGAAGATGGTGTTCCTGTTGTTGCAAAAAGAATTAAGAAGCATATGAATAGCTTCTCAAAGTCAACACAAGCGTTAATTCAACAAAACTTCATGCTTTGGGATAGTAATCAGTATATCAGTTCAGATATTAATGATAATGACGGACATACAGAGCTAAATCAGTTAATAGAAGCTGCGAGAGAATTCGACGTATTAATTATCGATACCATTCGAGAGTCAGTAGGGCCGAAGGATGAGGTAAAAGATGATAAGGAAATCAAATTCTTATTGCAAAAGATTGCGAAGGCAGCAGGTGTGGCTATTATCGTTAGTCATCATTTAACAAAAGATGCAGTAAAAGGGAAAGAGAATATCACCAGCGTTAGCGGTAGTGGTCTCAGTGAAACGCTTGCTAATAGCAGAATGCAGTTATATTTAGAGTGTAAAAAGAAAGGTCGTGCTTCAGAGGAATTAACCTATGTAAGTCATATCAAACATAATTATATCGAAAAAGATCGAGCTTTTAATTCTCTTGCATGTGAGTGGACTGATTCAGATTTGTTACGATTAAATTCATTACCGGTACATAATAATAAAAAAACGTTAATTCGTGAGCATATAGTTGAAGAAGAACCTACCGAAATAGATATGACTAAAGTCGCCCTTAGTGAATCATCTTTTTTATTAATGGAAGAGCAAAGAGAAAGCGATAGTCTTTTATCAAAAGATGATCTGGAATTACATAAACAATTTATTGATTCAAAAAAAGATCAGTAGTTATGTTTAAGATCTAAAAATAGATCATTATTTTGGTTTTAAATTTAACATGTGATCAAGAGTTAAGTTAAAAAGATCTTTATTTAAGTTAAAAAGATCCTTTTTAACCTAAATTCTAATATTTAGATCTAAATTTAGGTTTATTTGTGCCATAGAACTATAGAACTATAGATCTTTTAGAAGAGACGAGAACTGAAATTTAGTAATACATCAATGGTTGAAAGTTATTATTCCATAACTATCGCGCTATCGCTTGATAGGCACAATATAGAAAAGAAACAAGTTTCTTCCCCATATTGCACCATTATTAAAAAAAATAATGCTTAAATTTTTTACAGGTAAATGAATGATAAAAATATTAACTTTAGTTTTATGCCTATTTTCATTGAAAGTGAGTGGAAATGAAGTTCGGTATTTGTTGTCTCAACATGGAAACTCAAATTTAGCCTACAACAAGGCAATTATAGCTCTTCAGAAAAAAGCTTTAGCTGAGTCTAAAAGTTATATTAAACACTCTAAAATTAACTCTGAGGGGCAAATTTGGAATAAGTTTGAAGAATATCAAGATGCTGTCATCCAATTAACAAACATTAGAGAAGTTTATATTGGTTCTAAAGTTTGGTTATATGCAGATTATGAATCATTTTCAAACGAGCTCAAACTAAAGGAATATTTTAAACAAATTACGGATGCTAAAAAAAATAGGGAGTCCGAAGTAACTTCACTTATTCACTTAAAGGAACTTCGAACTACAATCTTAGAAAATATAAACGATTTAAACCGTATAGGTGCTGAAACTGTTTTATTGGAAAAAGAGTTATTAAAAGTCGATAAAAAGCTGCGAGCCTTTTAACTCATGGATTGTGATAATTTACTTAAATTTATCATAACCTCTAATGAATACGCTCGAGATATAATTTTTTTATCAAAGTCCTCTAACGCTTCAGTTACCGCCTTATCTAATTGATTTAATGAATCTAAGGTATCTTTCACTGATACTTGTTCTATATCTGAAAGTTTATTTTTTGATCCTTTTATTGATGGAATCATTTTCTCATTAATATTTTGTTTTAATGATAGAAATATACTTCTTACGGCGCGGTAAGAAAGTAAATTTGCGATTGATTCAATTGATGAGCCTTTATAGGTAGATAAGGCTACATGAGGTCGCATACCAATAGCTGCAAAAGCTGCTAATTCATCGTGAGTGAATGGAGTCGCGGAATTTGTTCTACTTTTTGTAAGTCCAGAACCTAATAGTGTCGCATATTGTTCTTGCAATGACTTCCAGCCAGGAACTAGTTTTAGAGTAGGGCTTATACACTGATCATAGTCAATACATTCGTACAGCTTAATTGGTTGATTTGTTCCATTAAGTAACTCTGAAACTGTTAGTGTCGCGATGCCACTTGAATCACTGAGACCAGATGAATCATTTGAGTTATCGCCATTCTTTGTAATTTGAGAGTAGCCGGTCAATGACATTATTAGCTCTAAGAGCTTATATCCTTGAAAGTTAGTTATCGTTGAATCCCAATCTTTTACTCCTGATTTCAATAATAGTTGCCAAGTAATATTGCCATCTATTTTAATTCCTAATTGTTCAGCCTTTTTACTTGCATTACCTGTATCATTTGCAGATGCTAACTTATCACCTTGGTCGGAAAAGAAATGGTTATCGAGATCACTAACTGCATTATTTAACCAATTATCTTTTAAGGCTGTTCGTAGGCCGCCTGTTGCAAATCTTGCAGCTGCTTGACTTGCCTTACATCCTTCTGAAGCAAACTGATTTAATTCAGCGAGCTTTGCTTCCAACTTCGACATAATACCAGCACAAGATGGGCAGACTGAGTTGAGGGCTAATTCAAAGGAATAAGATGCTGCACCTTGTGCAATACTTCGGAACATTTGAACAAGTTGATCACTATTTATCACTGAGAAGCTACCTGCGAAAAAATCTATACCACCGCAGCCAGCGCGAGTACTAGGTAAAGCTAAGCTAGCTACTGGTTGTTTTTGTTGGGGAATTCGATATCCGAAAGAACCTAAAGTCACTCCATTTCGAGTAGCTGTATTTACCATTGATGCACTGTTTGAATTTTTCATTCCATTGAAAATGTCTTTCATGACATTATCGGCGTGAGCAGCATTAGTTAAACCAAGAGAAATAACTAGTAGAGATATTTTTAATTTATTCATAACGTAGAGCCTCGTTAGCTGTACTAGATTTGCTTTTTTTGAGCTGTTTTCGCAACAGCTCGGCTAAGTATTTTGGATCAGATTCAAGTTTTTCTTTGTCAGCTACTATTACCGTGGAAAGATTTGAAATGTCCTTTACTTCTTTCGCATCAGAAAAGTCTTCTTCAGATATGAACCCTAAATTTCTTGCGGCGACTAAAATCCTAGCTATGAGTTCTTTACCCGGCACAATTCCTTCTGAAATTGGGTGGAAAGTTTTACCGTCATTGCCAACAATAATTATTGTTGGGGTTAAGGAAACATAGAACTGTTTAGCAATTGTTTGATAATCATCAGCTACATGTGTGATAAGTGGAAAATGATTTTCAAGAGTAATTCCGTTAATGGAAATACCAAGTATTGATAGATCGAAGATTTGTACTAAACGTTCTAAAATAGGAAATTGCTTATGACAATAAGGACAATCGGATGCATAAAAAACCCATAATCCAGCTTGCTTAAATATTTTATCAAGTACTTTAGATTGGTTATTTTGCGTTGTGTCCTTATGCTGAAGTATTGCAACCGATTCAGTAGGACGTCGATTTGATTCTTTAAGCACTTCCTCGAACATAAAAAACTCTTTGGAGTTCTTTGAAAAGACAGAGGCCTTATCAATTGCAATACGTTGCGCATAAAAATACGCAGCAATATTGTCATAAGTCGGTTCATCTTGGGCTTTATCAAGTAGCTTTGGAAGATTTTCACGTAGCCACTTCGTGTCTAATTTTATCGTATTAGTTTGCGCTGGAGAGCTGTCTTTTTTTAGGGGTTGTTTTTTAGGTGATTCTTTTTCAGGCTGTTTTTTTTCTTCTTCATACCAGTGCCAGCCTTTAGTGACTTTATTAGGATTTGGTACAGATGCTTGCACTAAACTTGATGTAAACAAGATTAGAATAGAAAGGATATGTTTCAAAGTAACCTCAAAAAGTTAAATTTGAAAATATTATATGTTTACCTTGATTACCTTTAGCTTCAATTTTTCATCATTTTTCATATTTTTTGAGAATTACTGTAGATCGGGAGACTCTTCTTGAGCGTATATATGTAATAGATCGAAGCTTTGCTTATGGCCAGAGTTTAAGGGCTTAAGTAGTGGAGTTGATTTTTTGTCGATTCTGCATTCTGGGCACAATAAATTATTAGGGTGTGTAGTGGTCAACTGATATTGGTCACCGATTTATAAGTATTCCAGTATCTTCGCT
>JBMYWR010000187.1:0-6023 GCA_049607625.1 Colwellia sp. | reverse complement strand
ATAGGCTTTAAACACTCTTTTAATTTATTAATATCACTTGAAGCGACCAGTACCTCAAATTGAAAGTATGCTCTATAGCCTTCAACCTGCTCTGAAATATCAAACAAACTATGCTCTTTGCTATAACCATGTATAGTTTTCAAGTTAAACCCTGAAATATCTGGCTGAGCAATGAGAGTATCGACTACTTCATCTTTAAGCCCTGTAGGTACATTTAACGTAAAAATTATTTGCTCATGCATTTTTTCTCTCCAACCAACAGTAAAAAATTGGTAATAAATATAGGGTCGTAACTGTTGATGTTATTAGTCCTCCTATAACCACTATCGCCAATGGTTTTTGAATTTCAGCTCCAGGACCTGTCGAAAAGGCTAGCGGCATCAAGCCAAACATTGCTGTTGTTGCAGTCATTAATACGGGTCTAAGCCTACGGTTGGCTCCATCAATGACACGTTTTGTTAAATTTTCTGAAAAGAGTTTGGTCTGCTCAAAATAACTGACCATCACAATGCCATTTAAAACAGCTACGCCAAGTAAGGCGATAAAGCCAACAGAAGCAGGCACAGATAAATACTCTTTACTGAGATATAAGGAAATGACACCGCCCATTAATGCAAACGGAATGTTGGCGATAATCAGGGTCGTTTTTGAAACTGAATTAAAGGTGGTGAATAAAATGATAAAAATGAGAATAAGCGCTAACGGTACTAATAACAATAAATTATTAGTTGCACGCTGTTGGCTTTCAAATTCACCACCAAAAGATAGAGTATAACCAGTAGGGAGATCGATGGAGCTATTTATTTTACTTTCTAGCTCATCAACATAACTTACTACGTCTCGATTGGTAATATTAACACTCACCGATGCAAAACGGTTTCCTTTCTCTCTCTCAATAAGTAAAGGTCCTGTTTTAAATTGTATCTCGGCTATTTGCTCTAGTGGCAATAAAGTATTATCTGGCATTAGGACTAATTGCTGTTTAAGTGCAGCCAATGATGTTAATAGTCCTTGATTTGTGACTTTATCTTTTGCCCCATTAAAAATGATTGGAATTGTACGGTTACCTTCAAGCAAAGATGATATTTGTAAGCCCTCAAGTTGAGATTTTAAATAATTACTTAACGCTTGTGTCGATAAATTAAATTGACCTGCTACTTCAGGGATTAGTTTAATGTTTACGTATTTTCCGCCTTCAATAAGTGCCATTTGCACATCTGAAGCACCTTCAATATTTTTTGATAAATTTGCAATCTTTTCAGCCAAAGAAGACAAGGTATGCATTTCATTGCCAAAAATTTTGATTGAAATATCTCCCGTCCCTCCCGTTAGCATTTCTGAAACTCGCATTTGAATAGGCTGAGTAAAGCCTACATTCATGCCTGGATAGTGCTTAAGTGTTTTCCTGATATTTTCAATAAGCTGTGCTTTAGTTTCAAACCGCCATTGCTCTTTTGGAGCCAATTCCATAAAAACATCGGTTTCATTTAACCCCATAGGATCTAAACCGAGTTCATCAGAGCCTGTTCTAGCAACTATTTGTATTATTTCAGGGGTATTGTCTAAAAGTGCTTTTTCAACTTGTTCATCAATATCTACAGATGCTGCTAATGAGATGCTGGGGGATTTCTCCAGTTGCACAATAATATCGCCTTCATCGAGTGTCGGCATAAAGCTTTTACCTAGCCCTTGAAATAAAACAATACTAAAGGTAAACACACTTAACGATATCACTGTTATCGCTATTGGTTTGTTGATCACTTTAGCCAATGTTTTAACATAAAAGTGTTGTAACAATGTGACAAGTTTAGGTTGCTTAACAGCCTCATTTTTTAATAGTAATGAGGCTAATATTGGAATAATGGTTAGTGATAACAGCAATGCACTTAACATGGCAAAAACGATGGTAAGAGCAACAGGTTTAAATAGTTTTCCCTCTAAACCTGATAGCATTAACAAAGGAGAAAAAACAATAATAATGATTATAGTTCCTGAAAAAACAGGGGTTGCTACTTCTTTACAAGCTCTAAAAATTACATGTAACCTAGGTAGGTGTTGATTGTTTGAGAGTCTATTTACTATATTTTCAACAATAACCACAGAAGAATCGACTAACATACCAATTGCTATAACCAAGCCACCCAAGCTCATTAGGTTGGCGGATAACTCAAACTGCTCCATCAGAATAAAAGTGACCAGAGCTGCCATAGGCAATGAAAGAGAAACAACCAAGGATGAACGAATATCACCTAGAAAAATAGCCAATAGAATGATCACAAGGATCACAGCCTGACCTAAAGCACTGGTTATTGTACTTATTGCTGTATTAATTAAGTTAGAACGGTCATAGAAAACATTAATTTTGGTTCCTTTAGGTAAAGATGCCTCTATTTCACTTAATTTACTTTTGACCTCTTCAACCACTTGGGCTGTATTACTATTTTTTAGGGCAATAATTAAACCTTGAGTAGCTTCTTCACCATCTTTTGTTACAGCGCCATAACGAGTTAATGCCCCCTCATCAATGGATGCAATATCGCTGAGGCGAATAACTTTATTACCTATGGTTTGTATAACGGTTTCTTTTATCGAATTTATATTTTCAAACTTGCCTTCAGTTCTTAAAATTAAAGCGTCATTTCCCTTTATTAAGCGACCAATACCTCCGTTTTGATTCAATAACAAAATTGAACTTTCAATATCATTAAATGAAATGTTGTATTGTTGCATCAGCAAAATGTTGGGCACTATTTCATAGGTCTTAACAAATCCACCTAAGCTATTAATATCAGCAACACCAGATACCGTTCTAAGTAACGGGCGAATATGCCAGTCTAGTAGCTCTCTTTTTTCTGTAAGCGATAAAGCAGGATTATCCACAGTAAACATAAATACTTCACTAAGTGGCGTGCTCATAGGGGCCATACCCCCACTAATATTTTTAGGAAGTGAGGGGAGTATGTTCATCAAGCGTTCATTAACTTGCTGTCTCGCCCAATAAATATCGGTTCCATCTTTAAAATCAATGGTAATGTCAGTTATTGAATATTTAGTGGTAGAGCGAAGCATTTCTTGTGAAGGGATACCAAGCAATTCTGTTTCGATCATTCTTGTTACCTGAGACTCTATTTCAACTGCGTTCATGCCTGGCAGTTTAAGCACTATTTTTACTTGAGTTGGTGAGATCTCAGGAAATGCATCAATAGGGATATTCATCCATGCTTTTGCACCCGCAATCATAGCCATCACAACAAATACGCAGACGAATAAGCGCTGGGTAAGTGAGAACTTGATCAGTAAATTCAACATTATTCGTCTCCTAAATTAAGCAAATGTCCTTGTAGAATACTGACGGAGCTAATTAAGCCTTTTCTTTCTTCAATGTTGGTGTTGGCAGTAAAGTAATATTCATTTCCCTTAGTACCAAACAAGTTTACGTTGATAACAGCAAGCTCACTTTCTGACTTTATGGCGATATAATTTTTGTCTTCAAATTCGAAAATAGCTGATTTCTTTATTTTGTACCCTATAAAATCTTGGATAGGAGTCACTTTAATAACTTGACCCAGTGTTAAATTACAATCTGAATTAATACTTGGGGAAGCCCACAGTGTTTGATGATATTTGTTAGCTACACTTTCTAGGCTTTCAATAGTTAATGAACACTTAGGAGTAACTTTAAGGTGATTTAATGATGACGTGTTGAGTATCGGTAAGGATAACTGAACTTGAATAGAACGTGGTTCAATAATGTCAAAGGCGAGATCTCCTTTGAACCTACTCGATGAAACACTGGTTATTTTTAAAATCCCTTTCTTTGGGCTAATAAGGGTAACTTGTTCATTTTCATCAATATGTAAAAAAGACATTTGATGTTGAATATGTTCAAAATTTAATTTTGCTTCAAAATAATTCTTAGTGATCTCAATCCATTGAGAGCTTTTAATTGTTTTGTTTTCAAAGTACTGCCTGTTGGTTTGAAAATGATTTTCTGAAGCTTCTAACAGCTTTTGAGTAGATTTATATTCATCGATAAAGTGATGCACATCATAGCCTTCAACTGTTGCGATAGTATCTCCTTTATTAATAAGGCTGCCATTTTTTACATGATAACGAACACGTTGCACATCAAATGGAAAGCTAACTGAGTAATTTTCACCCGTCCTAACTTTTACTTCACCGATAACACTCTGTCCTTCAATGAAATCAACTTTTCTGATATCAGCATAGGTAGCTTTAAATTTTCCAAGCTTTGATAACTTAATATTTTCAATTTCGTCATAAGAATAAGATAATGGAGCTTGAAGTAGCGCAATAACTGAAAAGCAAAAAAGTGTATATTGGCTGTTAAAGTAACTTAATATTTTTTTCATAAAAAATAACACCGTATCGTTAAGTGATTCATTAGTCTTCTTGATGAGTTTATTGTTACTATTTTTCGGTATATGGTCATTAGACATAAGCCGATTTTTAGATAAATATATGTTTTTTTATTGCATGGTACATATGTCTATTGTTTAGCTAATTAATTGATAAGTAGAGGATTTGATGAGGGATAGTGTGATCGCGTTGATTTTACTCGTGATAATGATACTGAATTTTTTTGATGTTCTTACTGATATATCATTGGGTGTTCCTGGGTGGCATATATTCACAGAAAGCTTGATTGTTCTTGTTTCTGCTATTGGTGCCATTTTTTTAATTAAAGACATAAAAGCTAGAACATCAGATATTGTGAGCTTAAAAAAAGAATTAAACATTTCAGATGATAAATTGAAAAATATCTCTGAAGAAATGAAAAATGCTCGCCATGAATATAGTGAAGTTATTCACACGCAATTTGAGCGCTGGGCACTTACTTCAAGTGAGCAAGAAATAGCCATGTTGCTATTAAAAGGTTTTAGCTTTAAAGATATGAGCGCAGTTAGAAATACCAAAGAGAAAACAGTAAGGCAGCAGGCTTCTGCAATTTATAGTAAAGCGAATGTGGAAGGAAGACATGAGTTTGCAGCCTGGTTCTTCGAAGATTTTATTTAGGTTAGCGCTAGCTTCAAGTAATTTGAAATTACAGCACTATTGTCTTTGCTTTATTTTTAGTCATACCAAAAATTGTTTATATTTATTATGGGGCAAATGAACCAAGAAGGACCATTTTAGACTTTTGCCTGATTCTTATATCAAAATTAAAGGATAAATTGGTATTCATACCTTAATAACATTGATTGGGGACAATTATGATTGAAGTTAAATATGAATACCCTACTTATGCAAAGCTGATACATTTAGGGCTAGCTTTTTTTGGCGTTGCAGCTTATTTAACCAGTGAGTTTGCAGATGACGACGTAACATCAATAGGATACTTATTACATAGCTATTTGGGCTTGTCCGTAGCTGTAATGATAGTTATGCGCCTAATTGTAGGAAGCACTTCGTCAGGGGCTTTATCATTTAAGGATTGGTCGTTTTTTTCAATCCAGCAATGGAAGTTTGCATTACAAGACTTTAGAGAGCTATTGAGCTTAAATATACCTGAAAGAGAAAAACATCAAGGACTGTCAGGTATTACTCAAGCATTTGGATTATTTATCTTCACTTGGATGTCAGCTACAGGAACAGCACTTTTTTTGTTAGGCTCAGGGATAGATAGCGAGGCTTTTGAATTAATTGAAGAGATTCATGAAGTAGGTGAAACATTAATTCCTTTATACTTATTGTTACATGTAGGAGCAGTTGTGTTACACGTGTTGTGCGGAAAGCCTATTTGGAAAAGAATGTTTAAATTTAAGTAAAACTAGTTTTTAAACTAGGGGGTTGTAGTGGGTTATAGAAAATATTTTCCAGCGATAGTGCTGTCCCTAGCGATGTCATTTTTTATCTTTGACATTATTGGTGATTTAATTAGTGGTGAAGATGGCTTTTTTCATATCACAATAGAGATTGTTGTCTTTATCGCTATTTCTGCTGTTTTATATTTTGAAATAAAGCACGTTAAGTCTTTAGGCAAAGAAATTAAAATTGAAAAA
>JBMYWR010000186.1:0-6036 GCA_049607625.1 Colwellia sp. | reverse complement strand
CTACTTGTACTGGTGTAGAAATGTTCCGTAAGCTTCTTGACGAAGGTCGTGCAGGCGAGAACTGTGGTGTACTTTTACGTGGTACTAAGCGTGAAGAAGTACAACGTGGTCAAGTACTTTGTAAGCCTGGTTCAATCAACCCGCATACTAAGTTCGAATCAGAAGTTTATGTACTAACTAAAGATGAAGGTGGTCGTCATACTCCATTCTTCAAAGGCTACCGTCCACAGTTCTACTTCCGTACAACGGACATCACAGGTGCAGTAGAGCTTCCTGAAGGTGTAGAAATGGTAATGCCAGGCGACAACTTGAAGTTTGTTGTAGAGCTTATCAACCCAATCGCGATGGACGAAGGTTTACGCTTCGCAATCCGTGAAGGTGGTCGTACAGTAGGTGCTGGTGTTGTATCTAAAGTTATCGACTAATCGATAAGTTAGATTTACATCTATCCTTAAAAAGGTCGCGCAAGCGGCCTTTTTTGTGTCTGAAATATTTTGAGTTTAGATTGTTAAACTTTGTAGAGTATTCTACGCCACAGTTACATGAGTGTAGACTTGAATGTTATTTATCGTTCATTAGGCTTTGGTGGCGAAAAGAGCTTTGTCGATATTGATAATTACAGCAAATAAAAAAAGGCCGCTATCTGTAAAGATAGCGACCTTAATAAAGCATTAATGGCTAGAAGTGATTACTTCTTAGCGTTACGCTCTTTAACTTCAGCGATAACTTCTTCAGCTACGTTGTTAGGACATGCATTGTAGTGAGAGAATTCCATAGAGAATTGACCACGACCAGATGTCATTGTACGTAATGTTCCGATGTAACCGAACATTTCTGATAAAGGAACGTCTGCTTTAATGCGAACACCAGTAGTACCAGCTTCTTGGTCTTTGATCATACCGCGACGACGGTTTAAATCACCAATTACGTCACCAACGTGATCTTCTGGTGTGAATACATCAACCTTCATGATTGGTTCAATTAATTGAGCACCTGCTTTTGGAATTGATTGACGGAAAGCGCCTTTAGCAGCGATTTCGAAAGCAACAGCAGATGAATCAACCGCGTGGAAGCCACCATCGAACAATTCAACTTCAACGTCTAATACAGGGAAACCAGCTAATACACCAGTGTCCATCATTGACTTGAAGCCTTTCTCAACTGCAGGGAAGAATTCCTTAGGAACGTTACCACCAACAACAGAAGAGGTGAATGTGAAACCTGAGTTTGGCTCACCTGGCTTGATGCGGTAATCAATTTTACCAAATTGACCAGAACCACCAGATTGTTTCTTATGCGTGTAAGAATCTTCAATCTCTTGTGTGATAGTTTCACGGTATGCTACTTGTGGCTTACCAACTTCTAATTCAACACCGTAAGTACGCTTAAGGATATCTACTTTGATATCTAAGTGTAATTCACCCATACCTTTAAGGATGGTTTCACCTGAATCTTCGTCAGTTTCAACTTTGAACGTTGGATCTTCTGCAACCATTTTACCGATCGCGATACCCATTTTCTCAGTAGAACCTTTATCTTTAGGTGCAACAGCAATTGAAATTACTGGCTCTGGGAATACCATAGCTTCAAGCGTACAAGGGTCTTTTACATCACATAATGTGTGACCTGTTTGCACGTTCTTCATACCAACGATAGCTAAGATATCACCAGCTTGTGCAGTTGAAAGTTCGGTACGGTCTTCCGCTTGCATCTCTACCATACGGCCGATACGTTCAGTTTTACCTGTGAAAGAGTTAAGGATAGTATCGCCTTTGTTCAATGTACCTGAGTATACACGTACGAAAGTAAGGGCACCAAAGCGGTCATCCATAATTTTGAATGCTAATGCACGGAAAGGCTCATCAGCATCTACTAATGCAAATTTACCAGTAGGCTCACCTTCTTCGTCTGTTAACGGTTGAGGTGGAACTTCAGTTGGTGAAGGTAAGTAGTCAACAACAGCATCAAGAAGAAGTTGCATACCCTTGTTTTTGAAAGCTGAACCACAGTAAGTTGGGAAGAATAACAATTCGTTAGTACCTTTACGGATACACGCTTTGATTTGCTCTTCTGTAGGGTCTAGCTCACCTTCTAAGTATTCCATTAGTAAATCTTCGTCTGCTTCTAAAGCAGTCTCGATTAACATTTCACGGTATTCTGCAGCTTGCTCAACCATGTCAGCAGGAATGTCTTGTACTTCGTATTTTTCTGGTTGACCTGAATCATCCCATACGTAAGCTTTTTGTGATAATACGTCGACAACACCAACGAAATCATCTTCTTCACCAATTGGTAAAGTCATTACAAGCGGGTTAGCGCCAAGTACGTTTTTAACTTGATCTTTAACGCGGAAGAAGTTTGCACCTAAACGGTCTAACTTGTTCACGAAGATTAAACGTGCAACTTTAGATTCGTTAGCATAACGCCAGTTAGTTTCTGATTGTGGCTCAACACCACCAGAACCACAGAATACACCAATACCACCATCAAGAACTTTTAATGAACGGTATACTTCAACAGTGAAGTCAACGTGACCTGGGGTGTCAATTACGTTAAAACGATGCTTTTTCCACTCACAAGTAACAGCAGCAGACTGGATAGTAATACCACGCTCAGCTTCTTGCTCCATGAAGTCAGTTGTAGATTCACCATCGTGAACTTCACCGATCTTGTGGATCATACCTGTAAGTTTCAAAATTCGTTCAGTTGTGGTGGTTTTACCAGCATCAACGTGAGCGAAAATACCTATATTTCTGTATTTGCTTAAATCTGCCATTGTATTGCTCTTGCCTAATAAATAGGAGGTTAGTGAATAAAAACCGCGCGAGTATAGCAGAACTTGGCTAAAACAGACATAGTTAATAGAAAAAAATTATTTTATCTTGCGGTTTAATACCTGTTAGACGCATGATCATTTTTGACTATGACCTTTGTAATAACTCTAGAACGGATAATTGTGTTATGGATATAAAGCAGGCATTAAAAAATACCTTCGGCTTTGAAGACTTTCGCACAGGACAACAACAAGCCATTGAGCAGTTATTAATGGGGCATTCGTCGCTGGCAATTTTTCCTACTGGCTCTGGTAAATCTTTATGCTATCAGTTGGTCGCTTGCCAATTACCGCATTTAACTTTAGTAGTATCTCCTTTGCTGGCACTAATAAAAGATCAGCTAGCGTTTTTGGCGGCGCATAATATTCCAGCAGCAAGTATTGATTCGAGTTTGTCAGCACAACAACATCAAGAGATTATTGCGGATGTTAAGCAAGGCCGAATTAAAATTTTAATGGTCTCAGTAGAGCGTTTTAAAAATGAGCGCTTTCGTCAGTTTATTGAACAAGTACCAATTTCAATGCTAGTAGTTGATGAAGCGCATTGTATTTCCGAATGGGGGCATAACTTTCGGCCAGATTATTTAAAGTTACCTATATATAAGCAACAACTTAATATTCCATTAACTTTATTGCTAACAGCAACTGCCACTAAACAAGTTAAACAAGATATGGCGGCAAAGTTTGCTATTAAGCCTGAACATATTGTGCGAACCGGCTTTTATCGCCCTAATTTAGATATAAGTGTACTGCCAATAAGTGGCAATGAGAAAAATACTGCATTGTTAAAATCTATTAACGCTCAGCAAATAAATAATCAACAGGCTGGGAGCATAAAGGCTTGTGGTATTGTTTATGTCACTTTGCAGCAAAGCGCTGAATCTGTTGCTAGCTATTTAAAGCAGCAAGGGATAAATGCGGCAGCCTATCATGCGGGTTTTGTTGATGAAGAACGCCAACGGATACAACAAGAGTTTATGCAGGGCGACATTCAAATAATTGTTGCCACCATTGCTTTTGGTATGGGGATAGATAAAGCCGATGTCCGTTTTGTTATTCATTACGATTTACCTAAATCGCTCGAAAACTTTAGTCAGGAAATTGGCCGAGCAGGGCGTGATGCTTTGCCGTCTAATTGTATTACCTTAGCTAACTTAGACAGTTTAACGGTATTAGAAAATTTTATTTATGGTGACACGCCTGAAAAAATAGCAATTGAATTGTTACTGACAGCGCTTATTAATGATAACCAATATGGCAGATGGGAAATTCAAATTACCTCATTGGCTAACCAATGCAATATACGTCAACTACCATTAAAAACTTTATTAGTGCAATTAGAGTTAATTGGCATCATAGAACCTTTATATAGCTATTTTGCCGACTACCGTTTTAAATTTATTACTGAACAAAAAAACATTTTGCAGCACTTTGATGAGTCTAGACAGCAGTTTTTAACTCAGCTATTTGAATGCTCTGTTGGTAAAAAAGTGTGGTACACACCAGATTTTGACCTATTAATGCAGCGTCATCAAAAAGAGCGTAATCGAGCAATAGCGGCGTTAGAATACCTTGAAAGTAAGGGGATGATAGCGCTAGAAAGTAAGCAAATGACTGATGTTTACCAAGTCAGCCAAAACAGTTTTGATGTTAAAGCGCTAGCCGAACAGCTCTATCAATACTTTGTCGAAAAAGAACAAAAAGAAATTGCTCGTATTACTCAGTTGATTGATTTTCTCCAATCGCCCACCTGTTTAACTGCTGGGTTAGCGGATTACTTTGACGATAATCACGCGCCGAAACAATGCCAACATTGTTCGGTATGCAGAGGTAATATTGCTAAACTTAGCCGCTCATTAGAGGTGAACTGGCCAAGCGATACCGCTATTGCTCAAGCCGTGGAGCAATTAAACCAACATCTGCAAGATAAAACCGACAAATCGATCACTATTGATAGCAGTTGCCGTTTTTTAGCAGGCATGACAGGACCTTGGTTTAGCCGCTTTCGAGTAAAGCAGCTGTCAGGTTTTGGTTTATGTCAGCAATTACCTTATGCAAACATCAAAAAAAAGGTTAATCAGTTAGATTTATTATAAGTTTACTAGTGATAAGGCGATCTAAATAATGCAAAATTAACTAAAGCCATTTAGTTGTTGCACTTTTAAGCAATCTAAGTATAATACGCGTCCACGTTGGCATTGCCTGCGTGAATTTTAGTGGAATATCTCGGAGCTTTTGTTCAGATATCTTACTACTACAGCAACCCCGATTTGGGGTTGAATGTTTTAATCAGTACACTCCCCTTTATCTAAAATGAAGGAGATGGGTTGTACTTTGTTCGTTCTTTTTTAAGGGGATTTGATTCATGTCAAATCAAAGAATTCGCATTCGTTTGAAAGCGTTTGATCATCGTTTGATTGATCAATCTACAGCAGAAATCGTTGACACTGCAAAGCGTACAGGCGCACAGGTTCGTGGTCCAATTCCACTTCCTACTCGCAAAGAACGCTTTACAATTTTGATTTCTCCACACGTTAACAAAGATGCGCGTGACCAGTACGAAATTCGTACACACAAGCGTTTAATTGATATCGTAGAACCAACTGAAAAGACTGTTGACGCATTAATGCGTTTAGACTTAGCAGCTGGTGTCGACGTTCAAATTAGCTTGGGTTAATAGGGGGTTTTAACATGACTATAGGTCTAGTTGGACGTAAAGTTGGTATGACACGTATCTTTTCTGAAGATGGCGTTTCAACTCCAGTTACAGTCCTAGAAGTTGAAGCTAACCGTGTTGCTCAGGTTAAAACTGTAGACAACGATGGTTACTCAGCGATTCAAGTTACTACTGGTACTAAGAAAGCTAACCGCGTAAACAAGCCGGCAGCTGGCCACTTTGCGAAAGCAGGTGTTGAAGCAGGTCGTGGTTTATGGGAATTCCGTTTAGCGGAAGGCGAAGGTGCTGAATTAGCCAATGGTAGCGAAATTACTGTTGAACTTTTCAACGAAACAAAATTAGTAGACGTGACTGGCACATCGAAAGGTAAAGGTTTCCAAGGCGGTATCAAGCGTTGGAATTTCCGTACTCAAGATATGACACATGGTAACTCACTATCGCACCGTTCAAATGGTTCGATCGGTCAGTGTCAAACACCAGGTCGTGTTTTCAAAGGCAAAAAAATGTCTGGTCACATGGGTGCTGC
>JBMYWR010000185.1:0-6231 GCA_049607625.1 Colwellia sp. | reverse complement strand
TTTTAAGTGAGTGTTCTGAAAGAAAACCTTTAAGTGAGTGTCCTGAAAGAAAACTATATTAGAAGGCTAAAGAATGTGAAAAATCATTTGATTAACTGAATATTATATAAAAGTCAGATTATTAAATTTTAAGTGAGTGTCCTGAAAGATATGAAAGATACTTCCTAATTAGAATTAGCGTTCTAGTTTGAAAAAGGAGCTATTGAAATTTCTGCTTATAGCTTTGTTGTAAAATACGAAAGTACTAATTGAGCTCTTCATGAGTGATTGTTTTTTTAATAATGCGGAGGCGGTGGTTCGATCATATCTTTGCTAGAGTTAAGTTCACCTGCATCCTTTAGTCGGTTCGCAACAAGCTGTATTTGCTCTTGCATTAAGGAAATTTTATGTTGGTGTACAGCAAGCTCTTCACTTAATTGTTCGATAACATCATCTTGAAATAAGTTACGTGACTCAAGCGCGTTAACTCGCTCTTCTAGAGTTTCAATTAATTTGCTTTTTTCTAGAGAGGTCTCGAGTTCTTTTTCTGTCATTGGAGAAATAGTATCTGATGAGTTTTCTAGTTTTGAATTGGTAGTTGCCATAATTCAGCGTACCCTGAAGAGCTTAAAGTAAGTATATTGCTATTATCGCTAAATGCTAGGCTATAAACAACCGCCCCAGTGGGCCTTTTTGCTTTTTTAGGGGTAACATGCCATTTATTTACCCTCTCCCCTGTTCTAATATCCCATAAACTAACTTTACTACTTGCAGCACCGGTTAACATTGTTTTGCCGTTTGTGGAGAAACGAACAGTTGTAAAGACCTCATGTCTTTTAGTGCCTTTAAGTGTGGTAATAAGTTTTCCTGTTTTTAAATCCCATATATAGGCTGATTTCATACTGTCGGCGGAAAAAGCAAACCGGCCTTGAGGGTCGAGTGCAACTTTAGATACTCTACTCTTATGATTAAACTTGAATATAACTTGTCCGGTATTGGCATCCCAAATATAGGCGATAAAGTCGTTTCCACCTGACATCGCAATTCGACCATTTATAGAGATATCAACAGAGTTAATTTTTTCTGTATGCCCTAAAAATTCAAGTCTTCGCCCAGTTTGCGTATTAACATGCACTACAACATTGTTGGTTTTACCTAATAATAAATACTTGCCGTTGTTAGCAATAGCGATATCTCGTATTGTCGACTCTCTAACTTTCCAGTAACCGATAGACTCGCCTGAAGATAGGCTCCATAAAGCAATGTCCTCTCTGTTAGCGGTTAAAACATGGCTATTATTGGGGCTTATTTTGATTGTGTTAACAAGGTTGTCACTACTACTTTGCTGTTGTGACCAACTATATACTTGACTATTAGTGGTTAAGTCCCAAACGTTCATGCCATTATTAAGGGATGAAATAATAGCCCACTTTCCATCATGAGATAGTGAGCCTGCATACCCCCCTTCTGCAGTGAGTTGCCAGTTTTTAATAGGAGTGCTTGTCGTTTTATCACAAGAACTAAGGCTTAAAAAGATGATGAATAGGCTAATAGAGCGCGTAATTAATCGCTTTTTGGTGTTTTGTACATGTGTTTTAGATAAAAACCAAAAAAACAAAATATAGACCTTTTTTCTTGATATGTTTATAGGTAGTATAGATTGTTTTCAAAAATTTAATAATTGAATGGAGATAATCCATTTAAAACTAATCGGAGAAGTAATGAAATTTTTTAAACCTACTTTAGTTGCACTTGCACTTTTATCAGTGGCTGCATGTCAAGAAAAAGAAGCAGAAGTAAAAGCGCCAGTACTTGATACAGAAATCCAAAAACAATCATATGGTTTAGGTGCTTCTATCGGTATGTACATGGAGCGTAATTTAGAAGAACATCAAAAATTAGAATTGTCTTTAGATAAAGATTTAATTATGCGTGGTTTCGCTGATAGCATGTCAGGCAACTCAGTTATCGAAAAAGAAGAAATTCAAGCATTGCTTATGGCATTAGATGCGACGATGAAAGAGAAGCAGCAAGCTAAATTAGCCGCTGACGCTGAAGCTAACATTGCGACAGGCCAAAAGTTTTTAGAAGAGAATGCTAAAAAAGAAGGCGTTCAAGTAACTGAATCAGGTATTCAATATGTAGTACTTGTTCCTGCTGAAGGCGAAAAACCAACAGCTAACGATACAGTAACGGTTCACTACACTGGTACTTTCTTAAACGGAGAAACTTTTGATTCTTCACGTAAGAATGGTCAGCCAGTATCTTTCCCTCTTAATGGCGTTATTAAAGGCTGGACCGAAGGCGTACAGTTAATGTCGGTTGGCTCTACTTATAAATTTACTATTCCTTCAGAGTTAGCTTACGGTGCTAACGGATATCCACCATCAATTCCAGGTAACTCAGTGTTAGAGTTTGAGATTGAATTATTGGACATTCAAAGAGCGGCTGAAGCACCTGAAGCAGCACAAGATGAACATGCGGGTCACGCACACTAACGTTAATTCTATTTTTGCTTTCAAGGTGTACAAGTAACCTTAAAGTAAAAAATAGATTATAATGCAGTTATCTAAAGCAAAGCCACAAGTTAATACTTGTGGCTTTTTTATTATAGTTAACCATCACATCAGGTTAGTTACACTGTATTTACAGAAGTAATAGATAAAATAAACAGCATAAAGAAAGAAGATTTTATATGAAAAATGTCCTTATCATCGGTTATGTCTGGCCTGAGCCTAAGTCATCAGCAGCTGGAAGCCGTATGATGCAACTTATTGCCTTCTTTCAGAGGCAAGGTTATCAAGTTACCTTCGCTAGCCCTGCCCAGCGTACACAGCACATGGTTGACTTAAACCAGATGGGGATACATTTAGAGGATATTGCGCTTAATTGTACAAGTTTTGATAAATTCATCTTGAAATTGGCACCAAAGATTGTTCTGTTCGATCGTTTTATGATGGAAGAACAGTTTGGCTGGCGAGTAACAGAACATTGCCCAGATGCATTACGAATACTTGATACAGAAGATCTTTTTTGCTTGCGTAATTCACGACACGATAGCTATAAAAAGGGGCAACAACTAACCGATGAGATGCTGCTTACTTCTCCTATGGCTCAGCGAGAAGTTGCTGCTATTTTTCGAAGTGACCTGACTTTGATGATTTCGCATGTTGAAATAAGCTTATTAGAAAATTTATTTAAAGTACCAAAGCATCTTTTGCACTATAGTCCTTTCATGCTTTCACAGGAAGAGTTAAACAGAAACATTCCTCGTTATGAAAGTCGTGAACACTTCATTTCCATTGGAAACTTTAGGCATGCACCTAATTGGGATGCCGTGTTGTACCTCAAACAAACCATTTGGCCATTAATAAGAGCTGAGTTACCTAGGGCAAAACTACTTGTTTGTGGGGCTTACCCGCCACCTAAAGCAACACAGCTACATGACGAAAAAACAGGTTTTATTGTTAAAGGTTGGGTAGATGACGCACTGATAGCTATGGAGTCAGCAAAGGTATGTCTTGCACCAATAAGATTTGGTGCAGGAATTAAAGGCAAGTTAAGTGATGCGATGGTTTGTGGCACGCCGTCAGTTACCACTGAAATCGGTGCAGAAAGCATGACAACTGATAACCTATGGGGTGGCGAAATCGCAAATGAGCCGAAAACTTTCGCGCAAGCTGCTATTAATTTATATAAAGAAAAGATATGTTGGGATGATGCAAGTCAGGTAGGCATTGTTAATGCTAAATTATTGTTTGATCAAAAAATCCATTTTGATGCCTTATTCATTTCGCTTGAAAATATTTTCAATAACTTAAGTAAGCATCGAGCTCAAAACTTTATTGGTAGTATGCTAAATCATCACCACCATAAAAGCACTAAATACATGGCACAGTGGATAAGCGCGAAAAACGATTTAATTGATTTGCAAGGTAAAACGGATACAGAGGAAAATAATCAATAAAGGTAAAGTACCACTACCTTACAAAGATTTCCATTTCCTCGCCTATTTGCTTACGCATTTCCATAAGCTTTATCGCCGTGTCGTGTTGTTTTTTATCAGCTTCACTTTCAGGGACCCATTGTGGAACCCGTTCAGATTGTCCATTTTGGTCGACAGCAACCATGATAACGATACAGTGAGTTGTTAAACGTCTATTTAAAGACTTAGGATCGCAGGCGTTCACTTCTAAAGCAATATGCATTGAAGAGTTTCCTGTATAAATTACTTTAGCCTCTACTTCGACTAAGCTGCCTACATGAATAGGTGCGACAAAACGAATCCCCCCTGCATAGGCAGTAACACAGTAACGGCCACTCCACCCGGCCGCACACGCATAAGCTGCCAAATCAATCCACTTCATAACTGCACCACCATGAACCTTTCCACCAAAATTTACATCTTGTGTTTCAGCTAAAAATCTTAAAGTAATATCGCGTTGTGGTTGGGTCATGGAGTTTTTTCAATATATGGGTTTAAGTTATTTTATTATTGTATAAATAACGGCTAGATGGAAGTGCTGAGTGAAGCTATTTGTAATAAAGTTAGGGAAATAAAAAGGCCTTCCAATGGAAGGCCTGAAATGCTCGCAAAATGGTCTTGTTAAACAAGCTTCTTATTATTTATATTTTGATTTTTATTGTTGTTGTATGAGTCATTTCTGAACTCGAGTTAATTTATAACAAAGGCTTTTTCTTAGCGCAACAACTTTAATAGAGCATAAACTCGACGATTTTTTTCGTATTTAGATTAAATTAAGCAATGTTTTTTAGTATGCATTCGAATTGCCATTGATTTTATTGATGTTATTTTTTTGTTAGTTCAAAAGCTTTAGTCTTAATCAAATGAAAAAATAATGTTAAATAAAGTTTTATTATGTAATAGAGTTGTAACGGTTGAGCTGAGGAATCAGCTACATTAAAAAAAGCAAGGACATGTCACTAGATTTTGGGAGCCTTGCTTTATCCTTTCTATCTTTAATGATTAGTGGCTTAATTATATGTATTGATATATCGCATAGATTCAACGCTAAGCTAGTGCTAGAATAGATAAGTTATGAAGCAATATATAAGAAAAAAGAGGATTAGTTGGTGACAGAATTAAAAAATGATAATTATTTAAGAGCCTTGTTAAAACAACCTGTCGATTACACGCCAGTATGGATGATGCGTCAAGCAGGGCGTTATTTACCAGAATATAGAGAATTAAGAGCAACAGCGGGCGATTTTATGTCCCTTTGTCGAAATGCTGAATTTGCTTGTGAAGTGACTATTCAACCTTTACGTCGTTTTAAATTAGATGCAGCGATATTATTCAGTGATATTTTAACAATACCTGATGCGATGGGCTTAGGCTTATATTTTGAAACAGGTGAAGGGCCAAAATTCACCAACCCGATAACAAGCAGAGCAGACATCGAAAAAATTGGCCTTCCCGATATGGAAGACGATTTAGGTTATGTTATGAATGCTGTGCGCACTATTCGCAAAGAGCTTAATGGTGAAGTACCTTTAATTGGTTTCTCTGGAAGTCCTTGGACATTAGCCACTTACATGATTGAAGGTGGAAGTTCAAAAGCATTTACTAAAATTAAAAAAATGATGTTTAGTGATCCTACATCACTACATTTATTACTTGATAAACTTGCAGACTCGGTCATTAGCTATTTAAATGCTCAAATCGCAGCAGGTGCCCAGTCGGTGATGGTCTTTGATACGTGGGGTGGCGTTTTATCTCCTCGAGATTATAAAGACTTCTCGTTACAGTATATGGCTAAAATTGTTGATGGGTTAACTCGCCATGCAGATGGACGCCAAGTGCCAGTTACATTATTCACCAAAAATGGTGGTATGTGGTTAGAGTCAATTGCAGCGACTGGTTGTGATGCTGTTGGCCTAGATTGGACTATTGATATTGAGCATGCGAAAGCGAGAGTAGGTGATAAGGTTGCTTTACAAGGCAACATGGACCCTTCAATGCTTTACGCTCCATTACCACGTATAGAAGAAGAAGTTTCTAAAATACTCGCTGGTTTTGGTGAAGGCGGTACAGGCCATGTGTTTAACTTAGGTCATGGTATTCATCCTGACGTTAACCCTGAACACGCAGGACACTTTATTGAATCGGTTCGCCGTTTAAGTAAGCCTTATCATAAGTAAGCTTTAACTGCTTGAATAAAGCGTAGAGTTTCACAATAACGCCATATGATGTTTTCGCATTGTATGGCGTTTTTTGTTTTTAATGCGAAT
>JBMYWR010000184.1:0-6281 GCA_049607625.1 Colwellia sp. | reverse complement strand
AAGAAGGCGATAAAGTTGTTGCTGTATACGATTTAGGTGGTGGTACTTTCGATATTTCAATCATTGAAATTGATGAGATGGACGGCGAGCACACTTTTGAAGTATTAGCGACAAACGGTGATACTCATTTAGGTGGTGAAGATTTCGATAACCGTTTAATCAACTACCTAGTAGAAGAATTCAAGAAAGAGCAAGGCATGGATTTAACAGCTGACCCTCTTGCAATGCAACGTCTAAAAGAAGCTGCAGAGAAAGCGAAATGTGAACTTTCTTCAGCACAGCAAACAGATGTAAACTTACCTTACATTACAGCTGATGCTACTGGTCCTAAGCACATGAACATTAAAGTGACACGTGCAAAATTAGAATCATTAGTTGAGGACATGGTTAAAGCGACTTTAGAGCCACTTAAAAAAGCCCTTAAAGATGCAGACCTTAGCGTAAGTGATATTGACGACGTAATCTTAGTTGGTGGTCAGTCACGTATGCCACTAGTTCAATCTGCAGTTACAGATTTCTTTGGTAAAGAGCCACGTAAAGACGTTAACCCTGATGAAGCAGTAGCTTCTGGTGCGGCGATTCAAGCGGGTGTTCTTTCTGGTGACGTTACAGACGTACTTCTTCTTGACGTAACACCTTTATCGTTAGGTATTGAAACAATGGGCGGCGTAATGACGGCGGTTATTGAAAAGAATACAACGATTCCTACTAAGCAATCACAAACGTTCTCAACAGCTGACGATAACCAAGCTGCGGTAACGGTTCATGTTGTACAAGGTGAGCGTAAGCAAGCAAGCGCTAACAAATCACTTGGACAATTCAACCTTGAAGGTATTGATCCAGCACCACGTGGTACGCCACAAATCGAAGTAACTTTCGATATCGATGCTGACGGTATTTTACATGTAACAGCAAAAGATAAGAATACAGGTAAAGAGCAAAAAATTACCATTAAAGCATCTTCTGGTTTATCTGATGATGAAGTAGAGCAAATGGTACGTGACGCAGAAGCAAATGCTGATGCCGATGCTAAATTTGAAGAATTAGCTCAAGCACGTAACCAAGCTGATGCAATGGTTCACTCTACTCGCAAGCAAGTTGAAGAAGCTGGCGAAGAATTACCAAGCGAAGATAAAGAAAAAATTGAAGCGGCTTTAACTGAACTTGAAGAAGCGATTAAAGGCGATGATAAAGAAGCGATTGATGCGAAAACTCAAGCGTTAATGGAAGCATCAGCTAAATTAATGGAAATCGCTCAAGCGAAGCAACAAGCTCAAGCAGCTCCAGAAGCTGGTGAAGCACAAGCAGAAGCGCCTGCTGACGATGTTGTTGATGCTGAGTTTGAAGAAGTTAAAGAAGATAAGTAAGCTTATTTTAGCTTTGTTAACTTGTCTCATTTGACAGTGTAAAAAATTAAAGCGCCGATTTTATCGGCGCTTCTTACGTTATAGCTTTTAATAAATAAGAGCTCTACTAAAAGAAGTGATTATGTCAAAACGTGATTATTATGAAGTACTTGGTGTTTCAAAAAGCGCCGAGGACAAAGAGATAAAGAAAGCCTATAAAAAGTTAGCGATGAAATTCCATCCTGACCGTACTAAAGGTGATAAAGATAAAGAAGAAACGTTTAAAGAGATTCAAGAAGCTTATGAAGTTTTAAAAGATGATCAAAAACGTGGTGCTTATGACCAATATGGTCATGCTGCATTTGAACAAGGTGGACACGGCGGTGGCGGAGGCTTCGGCGGTGGTGGCTTTGGTCAAGACTTTGGTGACATTTTTGGTGATATCTTTGGTGGTGGTCGTGGCGGCGGTCGTCAAAGACAGCAACGTGGTTCAGATTTACGTTATAACGTAGAACTGACACTTGAAGATGCGGTTAAAGGTAAAAGCTTAGAAATTAAAGTACCTACTTATGTTTCTTGTGAACCTTGTGATGGTAGTGGCGCTAAAAAAGGCACAAGCGCTAAAACATGTAGCACTTGTCATGGTCATGGCCAAGTTCAAATGCGCCAAGGATTATTTGCTGTTCAACAAACCTGTCCTACCTGTCATGGACAAGGTAAAGTTATCAAAGACCCATGTCCTAAATGTCATGGTCAGGGCCGCGTTGAAAAAACTAAAACCTTATCTGTTAAAATACCAGCGGGTGTTGATACCGGTGATAGAATTAGACTATCGGGTGAAGGTGAAGCAGGAGAGCACGGTGCTCCTGCGGGCGATTTGTACGTTCAAGTAAATGTGAAAGAGCATGCTATTTTTGAGCGTGACGAAAACCATTTATATTGTGAAGTACCCATTAGCTTTACAACTGCTGCACTTGGTGGCGAAATTGAAGTACCGACGCTTTCAGGTAAAGTTAAACTTAAAGTACCGAAAGAAACACAAACGGGTAAAATGTTCCGTTTACGTGGTAAAGGTGTTAAGTCAGTACGTAGCTCATCAACGGGCGACCTAATGTGTAAAGTAGTTGTTGAAACGCCAGTGAACTTGTCAGGCGATCAAGCAGATTTACTGCGTCAACTTGAAGAAAAATTAGATAAAAGTGACAAAAAACATAGCCCAAAAGAAACAGGTTTCTTTGAAGGTGTGAAAAACTTTTTTGATGACTTAAAAAGTTAATCTTTTTATTATCTAGCTTAAATAACTTGAACTCAGGTTAAATAGCATTTCAATACAAAACCCGCATCTAGCGGGTTTTTTTTTTGGCATTTAGAAAGTTATGTTTTAGACTTGAAACGATTACTTTGAAACTTTGCTCTTATTACAAATATAAAACATAAAACAGACAATAATATAAATGAAAAGTTACCTGCACTGGCTTCTACAATAATAACCTCTTCAACATATACTTCTTCATAAGCAAGATCATATTCTTGACTCTCTAGGGGAAGCGCATAGAGTGCGTTGGTCTCTTCAGAAGATAGCGTTGCAACAGGCTCCGTAAAACCTACCTGATATAAATCGATTAGAACATCATAATGCCCAGTTGAATAACTCGATAAAAGTGTGGTGCTTACATCAAACGCATCTTCTTCTGAGTCAGAGGTGATAATAAAATTGTCAGTGGTAAAGTAGTGTTCCCATGGACCACCATCGTTGCTTAAATACAAAATGCCGTAAACTTCGCGATGTTGTACACTTGTGTAGCTATAAACATCGGCATCAAATGTAATGGTAAAAGTCTGATAGTAACCGTCATAGTCAAAATCATCATTTAGCATACTCTTCGCTTCAAAAATTGAAAACTCTGCTGAATGTTCATTGGCATATCCATATTCAAAACTCTTTAAGCTACTAGCATTTTGTTTACTTATATTATTTTGCGATAAAGTATTCAAATACATTTGTATTTGGCTACGTGTTTTAAGGGGAATACTCGGCTTTGCATTGTCAACGGTATTGTTAAAGCTTTCACTAAATGCGTTATTGGTAGCGGTGCTATTTTTATCGATTAAACTTTGCTTTAAAGCGAGATTTGAGTTTCCTTGGTTTGCTATATGCCCAAAAGATTTAGCGTTCGATGTTTGTTGATTAGCTTGAGAAAAATGTGATAGCACTAGAGCAAAAAAGCATAAAGCCATTAGAATAATTTTATTAAGGATTTTTGCTTTCTGTAGCTGATTCTCTTGAGTGAATTGACTAGCTTCAATTGAAGAGCGGTGATTAGCATTAGATTTTGTCATAAAGTATAACCTCGAAATAGTATAGTTACGCACATGCTTTACTTATAATCGTCTTTAATCACAATTAAGGCGTTTTGTTAAAGACAAAACTATTTAAACACATCTAACTGAACGTTAGCTGAACGTTGCGACCGAGCCTTGTTGACTGAATAGGACGCATTAATTCAATTTAATCAAAGCGTAGTTAAAATTGAGAACTTGTTGAAGGACTTAATAACTTAATTGAATTGGTATAATAACTCGATTTATCTTGTGTTATATATTTTTGTATGTATAATGCGCGCCTTGATGACTTGCTGTGAGATTGAACGAGAAAACAGTAAGCAGTGCTTAACAAAGCACATCAAAATGAGTGGGGTTAATACCGCCCAACAGACTTGCCAGCCGATTATCCAAATCGGCACGAAATATAGCGAAGAGTACGCTATGCGCTTAAAGTCTACCGTGTGGTTTCCTCAAAGATGTACGCAGGTAAAGACTTAGCAATTCAAAAATAAAGTTATCCTTCTATAACCTTGGTTGTAGGAGCTAGATTCTTATTGATTGTTTTATACGACTTTTATAAATAATTTTTACTATTGATTTTAATATCTGATTTAGTATTTATAAATTACTACGTGTAATGCTGCTTAGTTATGCCTGCCTAAAGGTGAAAAAATTATTATGACCGAACAAACTAACAGTTCTGAAACAAAGACAGTAACACAAAAAACTGAAGCAGTAAGCTTCGACTCTTTAGGATTACCAAGCACTATATTATCGGCTTTATCGGCAATGGGCTTTGCCTCTGCTACAGGTATTCAAGCACAAACTATTCCTCCACTATTAGCAGGAAAAGATGTATTAGGTGAAGCACAAACAGGTACGGGTAAAACCGCAGCTTTTGGTTTACCAGCGCTTGCAAAAATTGATACAAGCATTAAGAAACCACAATTAATGGTTTTAGCACCAACTCGTGAATTAGCGATGCAGGTTGCTGAAGCAATTGAGTCTTTCGGTAAAAATATTAAAGGCTTAAAAGTAGCAACTTTATATGGCGGCCAATCTTACGGACCACAATTTCAACAATTAGAGCGTGGAGCACAGGTTGTTGTTGGTACACCAGGTCGTTTAATGGATCACTTACGTCGTAAAAGCCTTAAGTTAGGTGATTTACGTTTTTGTGTACTTGATGAAGCAGATGAAATGCTTAACATGGGTTTCTTAGAAGATATCCAATGGATTTTAGATCACTTACCAGAAACAACTCAAATGGCATTATTCTCAGCAACAATGCCACCAGCTATTCGTAAAATAGCAAACCGTTTCTTAAAAGATCCAGAACATATTAAAATAGCAGCAGTGAAAAAAGCGAAAGCTAATATTGATCAGTTTGCTTGGAAAGTTTCTGGTATTACCAAAATGACAGCGCTAGAGCGAATTGCTGAAATCGTAGATTACGACGCAATGATTATCTTCGTTAGAACACGAAACGATACCGTTGATATCGCTGAGAAACTTGAGCGTGCTGGTTACCCAGCATTAGCACTAAATGGTGATTTAAACCAAGCTCAACGTGAACGATGTATTGAACAAATGAAATCAGGTAAATCTTCTATTTTAGTTGCAACAGATGTTGTTGCTCGTGGTCTAGATATTCCTCGCATTTCATTAGTTATTAACTATGATTTACCGGGCGATCATGAAGCTTATGTTCACCGTATCGGTCGTACGGGTCGTGCAGGAAGAGAAGGAACTTCTATTGCGTTTGTTCGTCCTCGTGAAATGTACTCTCTACGTCACTATGAGCGTTTAACTTCTGGCAAAGTTGAAATGTACGAATTACCAAGCATTCAAGAAATTGGTAAAAAGCGCATTGAAAGAGCACGCGCTGAAATGGCACAAATTGCTGAGAGCAAAGATTTAACAAGCATGCGCGAAATTGTTGAGCAAATGGCTGCGGAATCAGAAATTTCTATGCTGGATTTAGCTGCAGCGTTCTTATACCAGAAGCAGTTAAAACAACCTCTTCAACCGAAGGAAGATCCTAAGCCACGTCGTGAAACCCGTGAGCGTAACGATCGCAATGATCGTGGTTCAAGAGATGGTCGACGTGACAACCGTCGTGATGCACGCTCTGACCGAGGTGACAGACAAGGTAACAGAGGACAACGTGACGAAAGACCACGTAAGTCTAAAGTATCAAGAAATGATGTTGATTGGCAAACTTACCGCCTAGAAGTAGGTAAAGAGCATGGCGCACGTCCTGGTGACATCGTTGGTGCTATTGCTAATGAAATATCACTTGATAGCAGCTACATTGGTGCGATTAACTTGCATGACAAACATAGCTTTGTGCAATTACCTAAAGGAATCCCTGCTGATTTATTCAAGCAGTTAAAAGGTGTGCGTGTACGTCGTCAACCACTTGCTATTTCAGCATCTGATGAGAAAATGGCTAAGCAGTCAGCTCCTCGTCGTGAAAAACCACAACGTAATAACTAGTCTATTTGACTTAGTTGTTTAACGTAAAGTAAAATTGAAAAAGGCGCTAATTTAGCGTAATGCCGATCAGTTAAGAAATACTTAGCGATCCATTGACCGATCTTTTAAACC
>JBMYWR010000183.1:0-6286 GCA_049607625.1 Colwellia sp. | reverse complement strand
ACCTTTTAGATAGGGTAATGGGGGCTATTTTATTACTTCTTGCTATTCATTTAATCTTTTTTGATTAAGCTTATGTGATGTCACTTGGTATGACTTGATTTGTCTTGATTTAGTGTGAGTGGTTTAGCATACCAGTGTTTACTTGTTCTTATTTCGATATGATTGACTTCGATATGCTTTACTTCGACATGTTTTGTTTATAAATACAGTAATAGGTCAAAAAATTAGAATAGCAAAAATCGCAAAATTTACGCTATAATGCGGCATCTAAATTTCAGTTCCGTTAATGAGTTTGTTTTGTCGAATAAAGTGTCAGTAAATCAGATAGGTGGTAGTGTAGAAAATGCCTTAAAAGGTAACTACACCATAAATGTTAAAGCAATTATGCGTGAGGCTTGGCAAAGTACCCAACAATCTCGTGTGTCTATTAACATTGCTGTCTTTCTGACTTTAATTTTCGGGATAACCATTTCCTATGTGTTAAGCAGTAGCGTTGGCGGTATTGAGGCGGTGCTTAATGATCCCGAAGCTGTCATTGTGCTAAAAATTATTGTTACCGTTTTTCTTGCGCCATTTATTGCCGGTATAGAAATGCTAGGTGTATTACACGCCGTTAAAATGAAAACTAAATATTCACTTATTTTTAGTTTTTTAAATAGAGCCAGCTGGGTCGCTTTATGTGCACTAATGACCTCGTTATTAATCAGTATAGGTTTTCAACTTTTTGTCCTTCCAGGCATCTTTTTAGCGGTAGTACTTTCAGTGACATTACCCTTGATCATCGAAAAGAAAATGAAGCCTGCAGCGGCTATTGTTCTCTCTGTTAAAGCGCTTCGATTTAAGTGGCTTCCTATTTTGGCCATTTATTCAGGATTATTTTTTATTCTAACACTTAGCTTAATGCCAGCAATTAGTATGCTTGAGTCTGAAATAGCGCCATTAGGCTTTATGATCTTCTTTTTTACTTTAACTTATCAAATTCCACTTTTTTATAATGTTAAAGGGATCTTATACCGAGAAATTTTTGGTATTTATGTTGTCGAAGAAGTAAAAGCAACTCACGGATATGAAGAATACGAAGAGAAACACTTTAGCCACAGCTCCTCGGCACAAAGCCAAGAAAGCGTTGACGAAAATATAGCCGAAAGTAAAGACGAAAATCAAGGCGAAACAAAAGAAGACAATAAGGCCGAAACAAAGCATTCAAGTAATGTAAGTCATTTAAACGAGTCAAAGAAGCGCGTCGATAAATCGGATAACGACGACATATTTACCGCATAGGAAGCATTTAATGAATACCTTTTATCAAAAAAGCTTAACTCAAAAGCTTTTTACGTTGAGCTTGTGCCTCGTTTTAATTATTTGTATTGTCGCTCCATTTACTTTTTTACGCCCTACTAATCTGGGCGAAAACAACATGAATAATGGGGTAGATACAACGACAGGTGATAACAACTCAAATAAACGTCAAAGCGTTAAACTGAAACCTAAGCCACCAGAAAAACCATTACATCAAGTTCAGTTACCAGACTTTGCTAATATCAAAGACGTGAAAGCGAAAAAAATGGCTTTTTTCAACTTTATTGAACCTGCTATTAATAAACATGCAGACAAAATATTAGCAAAGCGTCAACGCGTAGAAAGTTATTTAACAGCAGTATCTCTTGAAACACCTTTAACAGATGAAGAGCTGAATGATATCGAAATTTTATCTGTCGAGTATAAAGTGAATAAAGCGTTATCGCTGTTAACAAAACTCAATCAGCTTTATAACAAAATAGATATCATCCCAACGCCATTAATTTTGGTACAAGCCGCCAATGAATCGGCTTGGGGCACATCACGCTTTGCTAGAATAGGCTTAAATTATTTTGGTATTTGGTGTTACCGAAAAGGCTGTGGAATGGTACCTAATGGCCGAACCGGCAACGAACGTCATGAAGTCGCTGCCTTTCAAAGTGTAGATAAAGCCGTTGCCAGTTACTTCAAAAATATTAACACCCATAATGCTTACATGATTTTTAGAACCATAAGAGCAGAACTAAGAGCACAAAACCAACCTTTACTACCTGAAGTATTAGCCACCGGTTTAATTCCATATTCAGAGCGCGGTGTTGATTATGTAATAGATATCAATACCATGTTGCGTCAGAACCAAGCTTACTTTTAAACTAGATAAAGAGATTGTTGATAAAACCGAATTAGTGATAAGAACCTCAGCTAATTAGTGATTAGGGATCTCATGCGAATTACACAGATGTACACAGATTGAGAACGTAAGTTGTAAGGTCAAGAGAACAAGCCTGACACAGGGGGATAAGAACCTCAGCTAAGTATGGACTAGTGATCTCATGCGAATTACACAGATGTACACAGATTGAGAACGTGCGTTGTAAGGTCAAGAAACTAGATATTTTATGGTAAGGGCTTAGATCTTACATAAAAAGGGGTTTGTGTCTTACCCGCAAAGGTTTTATCTCTTAATTCGTGTAATCTGCGTAATTCGATGAGATCGCTATGTCTATTCGTTGATAAAACCGAATTAGCGATAAGAACCTCAGCTAATTAGTGATTAGGGATCTCATGCGAATTACACGGGTGTACACAGATTAAGGAACTTGGTTTGTAAGGTCAAAAACTCGATCCTTCTTGGTAAGAACCTGAACCAAAACAAGTAAAGTTGCTGTGTTTCTACATTAAAGTGGTTTAGTTTTTTGATCTTACCCTCCTAATGTCTAGTGTCTTAATTCGTGTAATCTGCGTAATTCGATGAGATCACTAGCGCTAGTTACTAATCTGTTGAGATTCTATTCACTAATTCGATGAGAAATCAGTGTCTTTTCAAATTAGCTGAAATAACCCCCATCGACAATATACATACAAACAACAAAGCTATCGCCGGAGACTGCAAAGAAAAATCAACGGTAGAGTGCAGTAACATATGAATTATCGCTACCGCACAACCAAACGAAACACCTTGGTATAAAGGTGTCTTACGTTGCATCATCGTTCGACAAGAAATAAATAAACAATACAACATCATTGCCCCTAACATCGCAGTAATAGGCAAACCTAGCTCTACGGCAAACTGAATGTAATCGTTGTGGGCATGGTCGTAAAAGCCAGAGTAGGGCTCACTTTGATACGCAGAAAAGCTTGAATAAAAACTGCCACCACCAAAACCCGTTATCGGTTTTTTTAATATCATGGGGATTGAATCTCGTACCACTTCGTCACGGGTCTCAGAAGAAAGAGAGGTTTCAACCAAACGCTCTTTTACTTTTTCTACACCAAAGATAGCGCCAACCAGTATTAAATCTAAAATAAAGAAACTGATAATAAGCGGTCTTAAATACTTAGGCTTGCGGTTATAAAAGAAAAAGGCAAATACACTTACCGCTGCAAGAGCAAAGAAAAAGGCTGAATTCCCCATACGTGAACGGGTTAAGATTAAGCCGATAATCATTAATATTAAGCTAAAGCGAATTAGCATTTTCGAACTCAATAATACGGTCGCTATAGCACGTACTTTATCTTTAAAACGGCGGTTATCGCCTTTTAATGTAAGCTGACTTATTAAGGCGCCCATACCAATAGATAAACAAAGGGCTAAATAGTTAGCAAGTTGGTTTTGGTATACAAAACTACCTACTGCTCTGTCTCGATAAGGCATATAGAAAACAGGCGAGGGCATTCCTACGTTTAGGTTTAGCCAAGTAGCGTATAAAGCCTGAAATAACCCTGAAATCAGAATAGCTAAGGCAAGTTTAAACAGTAAGGTTTTGTTATTTACATAAGTAAAAACAAGCCAAACAAACATAGTAAGGGCAACGGTCTTTAAAAACATAATATGGGTAAGTGATGGGTCAAGCGAAATACTAGAAAAGCTACTCCCTAACAATAAACCTAAGCCCGGTAGCATTTGCACCACTAACCACAGGGCAGTAATAGTAAGGGGAACAAGTATAGGTAATGAATAACGTGGCGGTAACAAGTTATGTTTATGCTTAAAGCTTACTAATAAATGCACAGCAAATAAGGCAAAAACTAACACATCAATAGACGAACTAGCCCAAATACGGTTGGCACCAAGCGGAATAGGTGCGTAAATAAGAATGGTACAAAGACTAAAGAAGAAAAATTTATTCAAGGTCATAGAGAGTTCTAGGTAAAAGTAAGTGAAGAATGTAAGTGAAGAGGAAAGATGCTAGATATAAGATATACCCTAGCATCTAGCATCTAGCATCTAGCATCTCGTATCTAATATCTTCACTTTAAAAAGATATCAAAACAAAAAAAGACCCGTAAGAGTCTTTTTTCATTTTAAGCACAAAGCTTATGGCTTATTGGTTAGTAGAAATGCCGCCGCCCCCGCCGCCATTTCCATTACCGCGTCCACTGTTACCATTACCACGACCTGGGTTAGGATTTCCTTGACCACCTGCAGCTGTCGCTTCAGAAGCAATCGTTGCATCAACACCATTTGCAACAGCAATCGCCGTTACGGTGTCTGCATCAGCACCTGAATCAACTGTAAGCGTTAATATGTTTGCTATTAAAGGAGAGTCTGCACCTAAAGTGGTAATCGCAACAACCAGAATTTCTTCTACTGCTGAAGGATTAGCACAAGGCTTCTGTGAATTTCCTTTATTTTCACAAACCAAATCAATTGCATCTGCAACTAATATTTCAGCTGCAGCAGGAGTCGCTACAAGTGAGTTAGTTAATGCTTCAGAATCAAGTTCTGCTGCTGAAACTTGTGTTACAGCACTTAACGATAACGCTACAATAGCGCCCTTTAAAAATGTATTTTTCATTACTCATCCCTATTTCCATATTGTAATCCACATATAATAACCCACCGATGTAATAAAGGCACCAATAAATTGTGTTTTTTTTTACGCGAAGAGTATAGGGGGTCAGCGAATAGATACTAGATATCTCAACGAATAGAGATAAGAGATCTCATCGAATTACGCAGATTCCGCGAATTAAGGTATAAAACCTTAAAGGGTAAGAGAAAATCCAAGCCCACTTTAATGTGAGGCAGGGTAACTTTACTTGTTTTTTGTTTAAGCCCTTACCAACAGATATCTAGTCTTTTGATCTTACAAAACGAGGTCCTCAATCTGTGTACATCTGCGTAATTCGCATGAGATCCCTAATCACTAATTAGTTGAGATTTTAAGCGAATAGACCTAGTGATCTCATCGAATTACGCAGATTCCGCGAATTAAGATATAAAACCTTAAAGGGTAAGAGAAAACCCAAGCCCACTTTAATGTGAGGCAGGGTAACTTTACTTGTTTTTTGTTTAAGCCCTTACCAACAGATATCTAGTCTTTTGATCTTACAAAACGAGGTCCTCAATCTGTGTACATCTGCGTAATTCGCATGAGATCACTAGTTACTAATTCGATGTTAGCCATCGATCCAGTTATCAGTTCTTAAACCAGAAACCCGATTAAACTCTTTTAAATTATTACTAACTAAAATGAGTGATTCACTTCTAGCATGCCCAGCGATGTGTAAATCGTTAACACCTATCGTTTGCCCTTGTTGTTCTAGCTCGGCGCGAATAGACCCATAATGTTGGGCTGCTTTATCACCGTAGTCTATTACGGCTAAACGAGAGCAAAAATCTTCGACTTGTCTGGTGTTATGTTCAACTTTTTGGCTTTTTTCACAGCCATGCATCAGCTCTGCTAATGTAATAGAAGAGATGGCCATTTGCCCAACATGTTCATTAAAGCGTGATAATACTTCCAGTGGCCGGTTTTTTATTACATAAATACAAATATTTGTATCCAGTAAATATTTTAACATTAGAAAGACTCCCTTTCAGGTTGCTCTTGTGATGCTCGTTCATTCATAAAGTCATTAGAAACACCATCGGTAGTCATAAAAAAGCTATCCCAGGTATTTTCAACCGGAGATAATATTCTATCTTGACCAACAACACGAACAGAGACCTTTTCAATAGAACCATCAAACCTTGCTGTAGCAGGCATTCTTACAGCTTGTGTCCTGTTGTTAAAAAATACTTTAGCTTGTTGTACTTCTTGCATTATATACTCCTCATAAATGATGCTATATATTTAAATATATAGCATCATCGTTTATATAGCAATGCTATATACAAGGTTATCTCAACGAATAGAGATAAGAGATCTCATCGAATTACGCAGATTACACGAATTAAGAGACACTAGACATTAAGAGGGTAAGATCAAAAAACTAAACCCACTTTAATGTAAGACATAACAACTTTACTTGTTTTATCTCT
>JBMYWR010000182.1:0-6459 GCA_049607625.1 Colwellia sp. | reverse complement strand
TGTGAGTTAGTTTACTCACTTAATGAGATGTCCAAAACTATTGGATCAGATCAGAGTTTAACAGCGCGAGTATTGAAGCTGGCAAATGCACGTTCGGGTCTTGATAAGCTAGAGATGAAGTCAATTTCTCAAGCGGTCGTTTATTTAGGTGAAGATGCATTAAGGCAATTTGTAAGAGTATTGGCACTCAGTGAATTAGGCGTTGATAAACCTGCTGAGCTGACTAAATTTGGGCTAATGCGAGCTCACTTTATGGCGCTGTTTTTAGCTCCTGATGGCGAAGAAATGGCAGAGCAGGGATATTTGATAGGTTTAATGTCGATTCTAGGCGCTGTACTAGATATGGATCTCACTACTATTATTTCTGAATTTTCACTAGATAGTAATTTAAGTGACGCTTTGCTGAATTATAAAGGGTTACTTGGCGGAGTGCTCAAGGTTGCAATGGCTGTTGAGCAAAGCAACTGGCAAGAAGCTGAAGCTATTTTAGCGGCTGTAAGGCCTGCGACACCTATTTCTAACATCTATGATTTAGCTGAACAAAGCCGATTTTACGCAGATGAAATTTTTGCTGTGGTTTCAGCTTAATGTCTCTATGACAATTCGCGAGAAGATTTAAATAGGGCTGCTTGTGCAGCCTTATTTATTTGCTGTCTTAAGTAGACAACCTATGTTATGTAAACAGGAGTCTCTTCAGGCTAAAAATGACTAGACCAGTTTATTCTTTTTAAACACAGTATTTCATTTAAGTAAGAAAAACAACGCATCAAGATTGGGAAAACATTTTAGAGCTCTGTTAATGCACCTAGCTAATAAAGGACTACTATCTCCGGGCAAGATCTTGAACTAGACCTTGACATAAATTTATGATCTTATACTGCTTTTAGAATTAAGCAGCCCAATTATGTCAGCCAATACGTTGTTCGAATACTTTTCTTCCATTAATGACCCACGCCGGTAAGGCAAAGTGCAACATCCACTTTTCGATATTCTGTTTATAACAATCAGCGACATCATCGCAGGTTTGGAAGAAATTGAAGATTTTACCTATGACAAACTAAATTGGTTCCGTAAGTTTATAGCGTTAGCAAACGGCGTACCGCGGCACCACAAGATTGCAAGGGTTATAGGCCGCATCGATATGAACCAGTTTCAAGCCTGTTTCTCCAAATGGATGCAAAGCTGTAGTGAACTCACAGACGGCAGTGTGGTTGCCATTGATGGGAAAAGTCTAAAAGGTTCTTTTAAACATGCAGATAGAAAAGATGCTATCCACATTGTCAGTGCGTTTGTCTGTGAAAATGGCGTGACGTTAGGTCAATTTAAGACAGACTCAAAATCAAATGAAATCACCGCTATCCCAGAATTGCTCCAGTTATTAGAGCTAAAAGGTTGCTTAGTGACGATTGATGCAATGGGCTGCCAAAAGGAAATTGCAAACAAAATTACAGACTAAGAAGCGGATTATTTGCTTGCACTCACAAACAATCAGGGCAGTTTATTTGAACAAGTGAAGCAGTTCTTACAACCAGAAATATAACGCCAAATTGTCTCAGACAGCTTATTAAATGAGGTAGATTACCAACGAGGACGTGGAGAATTCAGGGCTTCTGTAGTCAGCCATGATATGGCTCAAATTCCCGCAAGTGCAGCTGGCCCAATTTACAAAGTGCTGGCGTAATAGTGTCTTACCGTAAAGCGGTTAACCAACCGCAAGGTGAATTAGTCGACACTGAAAATCTCGGTTTTTCAAAAAACCGAGATTGTCTAATGTGGGTTACCATCTTTAGATTCGGTTAACCCACTATCGTTTTTGTTGTTCGATTTTCACGCTCCAATGGCGCACAGAGCCAAGTTAAAATCCAGACGTAAAAAAACCTTAATAGGCTTAGGATTTTTCTGAAGTTTTGGCCGACACCCGCTAGAATGGCATTGAGTTTATCTCCCAATATGCCTTTCAAGCGGTTTAATCCCAAATGACCATCACTTTTCATGTGCCCGATGATGGGCTCTATCCCATTGCGGCGCTTGTGTTTTTTCTTAATCGCAGGTGTCACACCGCGTTTTTGTCCTGCGATAAAGACTTCATACCTCTCTGCCATATGACCGCGATAACCTCGGTCTACAAAACACGTAAACGGGCGCACGTTGGTGACGTCTTCGGCTATGTTCAAGGTGCGATACAAGGTGTCACCGTCATAAGGATTGCCGTGCATGGCATGACAACACAGTACAAATTGTTCTTTCACCGTCGTTGCTACGCTGACTTTTACCCCAAACTCGTACGGTTTTGCACTTTTGCCTTTCGCTATGCATTCAACGTGCGGTTCATGCAGTGAGTACAGCTTCGATTTACTGAATTTATCTTGTTTTAACAGTCTCTCAGCTCAGCGAACTTGAGTGCGCAAAGACTAGCTGAAGCCACACGATCACATTGGCGTATTGAGAACAGTCTTCATTGGTGTTTAGATGTTGCAATGAATGAAGATTACTTCCGTATACGCCGCGACGGAGCAGCAGAAGTGTTTGCTGGGGTAAGACATCTTGCATTGCATTGAATTTATTACATCCTTTAACAAAGGCGTGCGCGCAAAACAGCTAAAAGCAGCAAGAAACGAGAGCTATTTAGAAATGTATTGAATAGCAAGTGATTTTTCATGCTCTTGCCCTGACTATTGTCTGTAATCGATATATTTCATTAAGTCTTTTAGGCAAATTTGAACTACATTAAATATATATTCAGTGTAGGATCATCAAATGCAAAGACAGAATATTAGAGTTGCCATCGTCGACGATAACACACTTGCACTTAAGCAGATAGAGTTCTTAATGAAACGTATCCCTAATACGGAAACGCATTGCTTTTCATCTCCAAATTACTTCGTAGTAATGTTGCTTTCCAGGCCTATTGATATAGCTATCATAGACATAAACATGCCAGAATTAGATGGTATTCGTATTTTAAGAATACTTGCAAATGAATGCTTTCGATCTCCAATATTAATCCATAGCGCTGTAAATGATAATTTATTATCGGATATTAAAAAATTCGCTATCTCATCTGGTTTAAAAATCATTGGAATATTAAAAAAACCAACTTCATTCGTAGAATTAAGCAAGTACATAGAAATAGCATTTTCATTAAAGAATCATAGAGCGAATGAATTAATTCAAGAAAATAAAATGACTCCTTTTTTAGATACAAATGAGCCTAACATAAGTCAAATTCATAAAGCTATAGTGCAAAATGATTTTTTTCTAGTAATACAACCAAAAATAGATATATCAAAAGGTAAATGTGCAGGTGGTGAGTTTTTAATTCGATGGAAAACAATGAAATATCCTGTAGAAAGTATTATAAGAAAAATAGAACAAACCAATCTCATTGATCTATTTTCTATAAATGTCATAAATCAAGCTTTCGATGCGCTTAAACTAAACAAAGAAAAAATAAGTGGATTAAGTTTCAGTTTTAACTTGAGTACAAAGAATTTAGAATCAGATATCATTATTGACTTGATACTAGACAAAGCCTCCAGCGCAAATATCAATAGTAAAAATATAGTTATAGAAGTGACTGAAACTTCTTTTATAGGCGATAGTAATCTATGTATCGATAAACTACTACGCCTTAGGCTTGCTGGTTTTCAAGTTTCTCTTGATGATTTTGGCACTGGTTTTTCGACATTAAAGCAACTACAGAGTTTGCCATTTTCAGAAATAAAAATAGATAAGTCATTCGTTCAAAATTTTGACGAAATAAAAAGCGCTGAAATTATTAGATCTATCTCAACATTAGCCGCATCGTTGAATTTAAAAGTAGTCGCAGAGGGCATCGAAAATAAGCAACAAGAAGATTTTTGTAAGCAATGCGGCATTCTGTTTGGACAAGGTTATTATTATTCTAAGCCCATCAGCATTGCTGATTTTTTTTCAAACTTACATAAGCCTGAATAGTGAAAACGCCAATCGTAGTTCTAGATGATAATATCTTTTTTTCTGCTATTATCGCAAGAAAGTTAGATGGTTACTGTATAGATTTAAAATTCACATTAGATCCAATTGAATGCATAAAAAGCTTAAATAAGAAGAAAAAAACCATATTTATTATAGATATTAATATGCCCATTTTATCAGGTTTCACTGTTGCAAAACTAATTAGAAAAAAAGAGGAGACTTTAAAATTAATACCAAACGAAATCATTCTCACGTCGGCTGACAATAGTTATAAAGAACTTTTAAACTCTGACATTCACTTCATCTCAAAAGAAGTGCTAATAGAAAATATATATGAAATTTTAAAAACCTATAAATAAGAGGTAATTAATATGAGCAAATCATTAGAAATTGGAGAACGACATCCACACGTTATACTTTTAACCAATAATATGGAAGATTACAAAGGTGTTTGTGAATTAATTTCATCACAAGTTAGTGCATTTAGAACTATAGTGAAACATGCTGATATTTATCAAGTTTTAATAGACTCTAAACCTTCTATTGTGTTACTTGGTTATAGTCATATTTCTAGCTCGGTACAGTTATATGCTGAATTAATAGAAAAAAAACTTTTCAACTATAATCATAAAACAATTTTACTATGTGACAATAAAGAGTCTGGTATTGCTTTTAAATGCTGCAGTAAAGGTTTATTTGATGACTATTTCGTTCACAAGCCAATGTATGAAAACTTTAGACTAAGGCTTATTTTACAAAAAGCTTTACAAAGTATTGAAGGTGAAGAACATATAAATCGCATTCGAGATGAGCATTTTGGAAAAATTGATGCTGATCTATCGTCTTTAATAGATCGCGTAATTGAACAGCAAGATATTATAAAAAAAAGCCTACACAATACAAAATTACAAACTGTAAGCAATATCAACAAAAGCAGCACCCCTAAAGCAAATTCTTTAGGTATTGAACCTGAGTTGTATAATATACTTAGGGAAGAGTATTTAGACCCTTTGATTTCTGCATTGGAAGGTCAACTTTCTCACAACATTATCGAGATTTTGGGGAAACTAAAATCAAATAAGCAAACACTTAAAAACTGCAGTCAAAAACTAGACAACCTTCATCAAGAAAATTTAGATAACAAAAAGCGTTACTCTGAAGAAATTTTAGATAATCGGCTCACTGAAGAGGAGTCAACACATCTGCAGACGATAAATCCACCACAACAATACACTTCCGAAGATAAAAATAAACACATATCTTCATTGGAAAAGCACGTAATGGTTGTTGATGATAATGAAATGTATAGGGAAATGATATGTAAAGTGCTAAGAGATGCTGGCTACAATTCTTTAGGTGTAGAAAATGGCAAGCTTGCATTAGATTTATTAAAGCAAAAAAATATATCAGCTATTTTTATGGATTTATATATGCCAAGTCTTGATGGCTACAACACCACCAAATATATCAGAAATATTCAAGGTTATGAAAAGCTTCCAATTATTGCCCTTACAGGAAATAAAGATAAAGAAATGATTAGAAAGTGGGCCGAGCAGGGTTTAAATGGCTATATTGTAAAACCAGCAACCAAATTTGCTATCTTAGATGCTCTAAAGAAATCTAATATTTTTGAGTAAGTTTTCATTTTCTATTCTTTTTAAGAATCTGTGTAACAAAATCAATAATCATAATTCTAGAGTGAAGAATCACAATTATTATCAATAAGCTCGATTTCTTTATCAGGGCAAGAGCATGAAAAATCACTTGCAATTCAATACCTTTTCTAGGTAGCTCTCGTTTCTTGCTGCTTTTAGCTGTTTTGCGCGCACGCCTTTGTTAAAGGATGTAATAAATTCAATGCAATGCAAGATGTCTTACCCCCAGCAAACACTTCTGCTGCTCCGTCGCGGCGTATACGGAAGTCATCTTCATTCATTGCAACATCTAAACACCAATGAAGACTGTTCTCTATACGCCAGTGTGCTAGTGTGGCTTCAGCTAGTCTTTGCGCACTCAAGTTCGCTGAGCTGATGTAATATCGATATGTTAATTCACCTTGCGGTTGGTTATCCGATTTACGGTAAGACACTATCACGCCTACACTTTGTAAATTGGGCCAGCTAGCACTTGCGGGAATTTGAGCCATATCATGGCAGACTACAGCCGCTCTGAAAAGAACCTTTTAGCCTTTTTCCATCAATGGCAACCACACTGCCGTCTGTTAGCTTACTACAGCTCTGCATCCATTGAGAGAAACTGGCTTGAAACTGAGTCATATCGATACGGCTTATAACCCATGCAATCGTGTCGTGGCGAGGCACACCGTTCGATAGTGCGATAAATTTACGTAACCAAGATAGCTTGTCATGGGCAAAATCTTCAATTTCTTCCCAACCTTGGCAACCTGCGATTACGGCACTGATTGTTAGAAACAGAATATCGAAAAGTGGATGTTGCACTTTGCCTTGCTGGCGTGGGTCATCAATGGAAGAAAAGTATTCG
>JBMYWR010000181.1:0-6482 GCA_049607625.1 Colwellia sp. | reverse complement strand
CGCAGATAAGAGCGGATGAGACACTAGGGCTTTTGGGTTAAGAATTTAAGAAAATAAATTGATGTAAAGCCTTTATTCATAAACATATTTACTTTAGTGTATTATTCAAGCACAACACCAACTTTATACTAAAAAGAGAGTTTATGAACATTAATGAAATGGCAGAGAAAAACTACCTTTGGGTAGAAGAAATGGGCTGGCATAACAAAACCGTATTAGAAGCACTAGCGTTAGTGGCTTCTGAAGTGGGTGAAGCAATCAATGAATGCCGCCATGAAAAGCCAACAGAAGCTTTTGGCGAAGAGCTAGCGGATGTTATTTTACGCGTATTGGATATTGCCCATTGGCAAGGTATCGATATAGAAAAAAAGATTTTAGATAAAATGGACAAAAACACCTTAAGAGGGACAAGGGGAAGGCTGAAGTAATTAAAGTTAATCCCTTAAATAGCAAGATCAAAATTTTTTAAAGACGTTTATGCCAATCAATAAGGTCTTTTTGTGTATCAATGTCGATTAAGGCATTAGGTACAGAGACAGGTAGAAGGCACTCTTTGTTTTTTTCTAAAATAGCTTTTGCTCCTTTATCGCCGGTTAAATCTAAAAGCTGATTAATAAAGCGATAAGGAAAAATAACGGGTGGCATCAAGCTGGTCTTTGCTTGCGCAGAGATTATTTTATCGGGATGACTTATAGAAGATTCTATCAGTTGAGTATAATCTTTTGGTAACAAGGATATTAAATCAGCAAGGCTGATCATAATATGGCTAAAGTTAGTTTCTTCAGATAAAACACTACTTAAAGCTTGCGCAATGGTGTGCCCTATACCTTTAGAAGCTTGAGAGCAATAAACGGTTTGAATGTTTGTCTTTATAACAGCAGATAGTGCTTTATGATGATTGCCGGTTGCAACAACAAGCTGACTTGAGTTTATTGCTAATGTAGACATTGAACTAGACAGCTGATTCAGCACATGGTCGATGAGTGGCGTTTCAGCATTTCGAAGCTTTACCGGCGCAAGTAATTTTATTGCACCAAACCGCTCGCTTTTACCAGCAGCTAGAACAATAATTTTTAAGCGATAACTTTCACTTTCGCTATCAATGTTAGCGCTTTTGTTAGTGGCCTTGTCAGTGCTATTGTCACCGGTATGGTTAGTGCTCATTGTACTTTACTCATAAAAAGCTTCACTTACCTCACTACCTCAAACCTATTGAAGCACTTGGCTAATTGAGCAAGCACCTTTGTTATATAAACTCGCATGACACTCACTTAATATAGATAGCGCGATACTCTCTGGTAACGTACCACCAAGTTCGAGCCCTGCAGGGCCTGAGAAAACAAAAGCTAACTCATCTACATTAACCTGTGCTTGTGAAATTACCTGTTGACGTCTATTCAAAGGCCCAAGAAGTGCTACATATTGTAAACTAGCATTAGAATTAGCTAATACTTGAAGTGCTTTTGCATCTAGTTCGACATTATGACTCATGAGTATGGCAGCATTGACTTGTTTACTCTCAACAAAACGAGGTAGAACTTGTTCATCGCCTTTGACTATATGGTTCAAATGTCCGAAATATTCTTTCCTGCCATTAGCAGGTCGCGGATCCCATAGAGATACTTGCCAGCCTAACTGTTTAGCCATATTCGCTAGGGGTACTGCATCAATACCGCCACCAACAAGTAAAATATGAGGTAAGGGCACAATAGGGCTTCTTAAGGTTTGTTTTTCATTATCTACTGTTGCAAACTCGTCAATTTGTGCGACAACGCCTCGAGAAAAATGCGCTTTAGGCGCTTGCTGTAAGCTAGAAGGAGAATAGTCATCTAAAACAAGTGGCAGATAATAATAGCCATCAACACGTTGCTGTAGTGCTTCATAAACATCTATTAAAGCAAGGTAGTTGTTTTCAGCGTTAACAGGTTGAAGCGTTATATAAACAGTTCCACCACAACCTATACCTAAATGAAAAGACAAATCCTCTTCGTCTGAACCATCGTAACAAACATACTTTGCTTGTCCTGTTTGCATTACTTTTCGGGCGTTAATCCCAATATCAGACTCTAAACAGCCACCACTTAACATGCCTAGTTGTTCACCTAAGCTACTAAATAGCATCATGGATCCTGCCTTTCGATAACAAGGCCCTTCAGTTTTATAAATGGTTGCAAGAACCCAATCACACTTATCTCGCTGTGGATACCACTTAGCGAGTAAGTGTGACAAATGGTTATTTATCACAATGTACTTCCAATTTAATCAATGCGAGATTTATTTTTATATTTAGCGCTTTTTACTCAGCTATGTCTAGCCACTTATGTCTAGCCAGTTATGTATCAAGCGACTTAAAAGGTAAATCGCGATGCCTTTTCCCTGATGCGGCAAAAACAGCATTACTTAAAGCAGCAGGGAAAGGCGCTAAACCTGGCTCACCTAATCCTGTAGGTTTCTTATCGCTTTGAACAATATGCACATTAACTTTAGGCATTTCATTAATGCGTAAAACAGGATAATCGTGGAAGTTTGAATTAACCACGGCACCCTCTTTAAATATAACTTCAGTTCTAAGAGATAATGACATTGCCATAACCACAGCGCCTTCCATTTGTGCTGTTGCGCCATCAACATTTAAAATTTGTCCACAATCAATCGCACAATCGACTTCTAACACCTTAATATCATCACCGTTTACTTCAACATGAACAGCCATGGCAACATAGCTTTGGAAACTGTGATGAACAGCGATACCTATCCCTTGGTTTTTAGGAAGCTTTTCGCGCTCAAACCATTTAGACTTGTCACAAATCATCGCAAGTACACCTTTAGAGCGCTCAACTTCTTCAGCTTGCTCTTCTTGCTTATTGCTATCATAAAGCTTATTTAAGAAGGTGAGGGTGTCTTGTTTCGTACTATGTGCTAATTCGTCAGCAAAGGTACCAAAAGAGAAGCCATAAAATAATGCATACACAGCGCGGTACCAACCAATACGGGTATGTGCTTTAGCTTCACCCGATTCACTGCGTAAGTTTTCAATACCAAATGGGTGTTGTGAAATAACCCCTAAATCACCTTTGCTGGCTCGGTCTACCGATGGGTTAAACAAAGAGCCGATAGGCGGAAAAGCTGCACGATGAAGCCAGCCAGTTACGTTTCCTTTATCATCTATTGATGCTTCAATATGTTGCGCGTTAATTGAGTGGTAGTAACCGGTTCGAGTATCTTCTTCTCTTGACCAGGTTAGTTGTACAGGTGCATTAATTTTTTCAGAGATAACAGCTGCTTCATGTACATAGTCACACTTAAATTTACGGCCAAAAGCACCACCAAGCATTGTGACATGAACCGTTATATTGGTTGGTTCGCGTTTTAAATAAGCACCAATTGTTTTTTGAATATCAACAGGGCTTTGCGTAGGAGCCCAAATTTCGCAGCTATCTTCTTGTACCCACACTACACTCGCATTGGGCTCCATAGGAGAGTGCGATAGATGACCACCTGTATAAGTAGCCTTAACTATTTGCTTAGCCTCTTTAAAGGCTTTGTTGATATCGCCACGCTCATCGGCTAATTCGGCTGGCTTTTCAACATTTTTAACAAGCTGTTTTCGATAGTCACTGGTGTTATAAGATTGATTCTCACCAAGTTCCCACTCTACATCAACCTTCTTCAAAGCTTGTTGCGCCGTCCAAGTATTATTTGCTACAACCGCTACACCACCAATACTTCCAAAGGGCATATTAAAGCGAGGAATTTCGATAACATCTATTACCCCTGGCATTGCGAGGGCATCTTTTTTATTGATACTTTTAATGCTTCCACCTAAAACGGGGCAATGACGAATAGCGGCATATTTAAGCCCAGGTAATTTGGTATCAACACCATAGGTGAGCTTACCTTCAACAATATCGTTTTGATTATGCCTAGCTAATGATTTACCAATAAACTTAAAATCGTTTTTATTTTTCAATATAGGCTTTTCAGGCACAGGGCTATTTGCCGCAAGTGAAGCAAGTTCACCATAGCTAAGTTTTTGTTGGTTATTGGTGTTTATAACAAAGTGATTTTTAGCGACACACTCTTTGACCGGTATTTTCCAAACTTTTGCTGCAGCAATAATAAGCATTTCTTTTGCTGCGGCACCTGCTTCTCTCATTGGTAAGTACATCTTACGAATACTCGCTGAGCCACCGGTAGCCTGAGAGCCGAACTTAGCATCAGCGTCACCTTGTTTTACAGTAACTCTTGACCAGTCAGCTTCAAGTTCATCAGCGACAGCAGAAGGCAGTGCAGTACTTATGCCTTGTCCCATTTCACTTCGGCCGCAATAAATTAAGGTGTCACCTTGTTCATTAATATGAATAAAAGCATTTGGATTAAACGCATCTTCAAAACCATCTATAGGGTGAGGGGCTTGATTATTTGCGAAAGCTGCATGTGGAGAGAAACTCGGTACACTCACACCTAGTACTAAACCACCCGTTACTAAACCAGAGCGTTTAAGAAAACCTCGACGACTAACATTTTGAATAGTCATTACTTGACCTCCTTATATAGCTCTGTCGCGGCATCAGAAATGGCTGCTTTTATACGTTGGTATGTACCGCAGCGACAAATGTTTCCTTGCATCGCCACATCAATTTCTTCAGGAGTTGGCTTTGGATTTTTCTCTAAAAAACTGGCTGCATTCATTATTTGGCCTGCTTGGCAATAACCACATTGCGGCACTTTATTCGCTACCCATGCTTTTTGTAACGGGTGATCGCCATCAGTAGATAAGCCTTCAATAGTCGTAATATCTTTGTTGATAACAGCTGCCATGGTTAAAACACATGAGCGTGTAGCAACGCCATCAACGTGAACAGTACAGGCACCACATAACCCCATGCCACAACCAAATTTTGTTCCGGTATATTCTAGCGTATCTCGCAAGAACCATAATAGTGGCATATCAAGGTCAACGTCGACCTCGTGTCGCTTTCCGTTTATCGTTAATGAATCGCTCATAATCTACCTGTTTTTTGGTTGTTTTAAAGTGAAGGATTACTGTACTGGTGCATTTTCAAGTATTGTATTTAAGGCTCTTTATTAGTTAATACAGTATATTAAAATACTAAGCTATGAATGAGTATACTTAAAAAGTACGAGAATAAACAATTATCTTTACAGGCTTATTCTATAAACTCAATTCAGATAACTGAAACGTCCAGAAAGCATGTTTTCCTTATTTTAAAACGAATAATTAGAACGAATGTCTTATGTAAAGTAGACATTCATCCTTCAAATAGTGATTGAATTTATAAACCTTCAAATAAAACGAAAAATTCATCCAATAAACTTCTCGACTCAATGGCTTTTTCTCTCATTGAATTTAAGGTTGCTCTGTTGTACCAAAAGCCATTTTTAATAACCGCTTCAGAAGATTCTAATACGCTTAAGTTGGTTACTGGGTTATCTATGGTGTAAATAAAGTCAGCTTGATAGCCTTTGGCTAACTTTCCGAGTTTATTATTAAGACCTAATGCTTTTGCTGGGTTTAATGTAGCAGCTTGTAATACTTCAAAACTTGTTAAACCGGACATCTTCATTAATCGCATTTCGTTGTGTGTTGCAATACCATGCGGAGATAATAGTACCCCAGAGTCGGAGCCCACGAGCAGTGGTACGTCATTGTCGTTTAAACGCTTCGTTATATCTTGTAAAAAATCGAATTTCTTCTGATTATAACTCGCCATTTTTTCAGATGAGTCTAACCAACGCTTTACTTGGTTTGTTGAAGTTTCAAAGGTAATAATATCTGGAGTATATTCTGGTGATGTGTTCGCTAAATAGGCTTCTTTCTCTTGGCTAATTTTAGTCAGTTGATAATAGATATTTAAAGTAGGGGTTACCGGAACATTGGTTTCTTTAATCTCTTCAATAATTTTGGGAAGTTTCTCAGGGGTAAACTTGTGATCAAGCGGGCCTTGAAAAATATCTTCTACGTGTTCAAAAGATTGAATCCCAGATAGTCTAGATATGGGCATACTACCGCTGGCATGAGGGCCATGTTTAGCGACGGGGATGTTTAGTCGTTCACTTTCTTTTAATACACCTAAAAGTGAATCTTCACTTAAATTCCCATACGCTTTTATTAAGTCATAGCCCTGACTTTTATAGGTATGTGCGGCATCAATCGCTTCTTGTTCCGAGTTGACAAAATGCTGTAAATAAGCGCCTTTATAACCTGAAATAATTGGGCTACTAACAGTTGAAGTACTGCCAATATCAATTCCTGAAGCAATATTATCACGCCATTCTAGCTGTTTTGGCACACCGTTCATCACCCTTACGTGGGTAACTCCATGGCTTAGCGTTAAAACATAAGCACCTTGCTCATACATATGCACATGCATATCAATCAACCCAGGCGTAATATAACCGCCTTTGCCGTCAATTATCTTTAATTTACTATTTTCTAGGGGCGTATTTATATCGTTAAT
>JBMYWR010000180.1:0-6541 GCA_049607625.1 Colwellia sp. | reverse complement strand
AGATCGGTTAAAAAATTAATAACGTGTTCAACATCTTCTTCTTCATACTCTGCTCGATTCATTATCGTTAATATCTGTGTTTCAAAATCAGCGTAGTGTTGAGTTGCAGACCAAATAAGAAAAATTAAATGAACAGGGTCTACGTTTTTCATTTCACCATTATCTATCCATTGTTGGAATAGCTTGGCTTTTTCTCTAACCCAAGTTCTTTGATAGGTACGGGCAAACTCTTTCAAATGCTGTGCGCCTTGTATTATTTCTAAGGCATAAATCTTTGAAGATTGAGGATGCTTGAATGACATTCGAACTTTGGCTTCAATAAACTTTTGAATTGCAACTTTAGGTCCATCATCAGGGTTAATATCACCTATACCTTCATCCCACATATCTAAAGTATGCTCTAAAACGGCATTGTAAATGTTTTCTTTATTCTTAAAGTAATAAAGTATATTCGCTTTTGGTAATTCTGCTCTATCGGCTATAGATTGAACCGTAGCACCTTTATAGCCTTGAAGAACAAATTCGGTGGTCGCAGCGGTCAATATCTTTTCTTGGCTTTGTACTCGAATATTACCGGCTTTCTTCATATCTTTTTTGCTCATTAAAATTGCTCTATTTTTTATATTTTTTAATCTTTATATAAAATATTAGATTACTTGTGTAGTTAAACTCAAAACTGCATTTACTTATATCTATTCACTTATCTTAATATGGTTATTAAATAAGTTGACCGAATGGTTTTTTTTTATTTATGTAGAAAATAACTGCTCTATTTGTAACATTTTTGTCACGTAACTATTTTGTTGAAGTTTACTATAAGTGCTAAGTGTTTACTTTAAAAGACATCTTTAAATTAATAAAAAAGAATAAACTTTAATCATTGTAAAATTGTTAACACTTTGTTTGTATTTTAATCAGTTTGAGTTTTTTTGCACAAATATTTATCAAATAAGTCCTTAATTATTATCAAAAACATATTTTTATAGCTATAGGGAATATCAAGGAGGTTTTTAATGCTTATAAAGTATAAAAGAGAGGGGCGAAAAAAAATTCATAAACTATACTTGTTAACTTCTAAGCGACTGTATTAATACAAGGTTTGCTTAATTTCGGTGAAGTATAGGATAGAACTAATTTTTTCATTTGTAATATATGTTCAAAGTTTGTTAAAAAATGTAATGAAAATGACATAAAAATCTGTTCTAATTTCAGCGAGATAAAAAAACAGAGCAAATGGTTAGGTTTTTTGTTGCTCTGTAATCATAATAATTGTTAAACATCACTTATAAACATAACTATTTATAAAATAAACATAAACATATTCAAGGATAACAGATGACAACTCACTCCCTAACACGCATAGCTGGTGCCCTAGTTGTAGCGCTTGGCCTGTCAACTAGTGCGATAGCAAATACAACAACATCAGCCATAAAAGGCAATGTAAGCGGCCCAAATGGAAATGCTGCTGCAGGTACGCAAATAACCATTATTCACGAGCCTTCAGGCACGACTAAATCAGCTGTTGTAAATGATTCAGGTAACTTTACCGCTAAAGGCTTAAGAGTAGGTGGTCCTTACAAAATTATTGTAGACTCTGACGAGTTTCAAGACACTGAATTAAAAGATGTCTTTTTAACGCTAGGTCAAACCTTCCCTGTCAACGTAGAGTTGGAGTCGATTGATAACACCGAAGTTATTCAGGTTACAGGTAGAGCGGTTAGCCGTTTTGCTAGTGGTTCAAGTCCGTCGTCTCACTTTAGTGTAGAAGACCTTGAGAGTCTTCCTGCTATTAACCGTGACTTAAAAGATATTGTTCGTGTAGATCCACGTGTATATGTTGATGAAAGCCGAGATGATGCTATTCAATGTGGTGGTGGTAGCCCGCGTTTTAATAGCTTAACGCTAGATGGCGCGCGTATGAACGATAACTTTGGGTTAAATGGCAATGGTTACCCAACAGTTCGTGTTCCTTTCTCTTATGACTCTATTGATCAAGTATCCGTTGAACTTGCACCATTTGATGTTAAATACGGTAGCTTCTCTGCTTGTAACATTAATGCGGTAACTAAGTCAGGTGGTAATGAAGTTCATGGTGGTGTATTCATGGATTATACCAATGACTCAATGAAAGGTGATATGGCCAAAGGAACAGAGATTCCTTCAGGCGATTATAGTGAAAAACGCTATGGCTTTAATGTTGGTTTCCCAATTCTTCAAGATAAGTTATTTGCCTTTGTATCGTATGAAAAACTAGATGGGGCGGAACTTTTTGGATACCCAGGATTTGTTGCTAGCCCTTCAGCAGGTGATGTAGGTAATGTTGTATCTCAAGCTGATATAGACCGAGTAACTCAAATCACTAAAGATGTTTATGGTTACGAAGCTGGTAGTATGCCGGCAAGTATGCCAGTTGAAGATGAAAAGCTTTTATTAAAACTTGATTGGAATATTAATGAAGACCATCGCGCTAGCTTGGTTTATAACTATAACGATGGCTTTAAATTGTCACAATCAGATAATTGGGCGGTAACTTTAGACAGCCACTTTTATGAACGTGGTGCAGAACTACAATCATTCGTTGGTGCACTTTATTCTGATTGGAGCGATAGCTTTTCAACAAAAATTAGCGTTGGTAAAATGGAGTTAGATAACCGTCAACAATCTCTTGATGCAGCAAGTGGTTTTGGTGAAGTGCAAATTAGACATAATGGTAAAACAATATTCTTAGGTCCAGATGATTCTCGTCAATCAAATGAGATGTACTGGGATAACATGACGTTTAAGTTTGATGCGAACTATTACCTTGACGATCACACTATCTCTTTTGGTTATGAGTATGAATCGTTAACAGCTTTCAACTTGTTTATGCAGCACACCATTGGTGAATATAGATTTGGTTCAATTGATGAATATGAATCAGGTGATGCAGATCGCGTTTATTACAATAACTCTGCCGGCACAAATAATCCTGCTGATGCAAGTCAAGAGTTCACTTATGATGTTCATACTTTCTTTATGCAAGATGAATATACCTTCATTGATATTGATGCGACGTTAACATTCGGCTTCCGTTACGACATGTACAAAAGCTCTGACAAACCACGATACAATGCTCAATTTGAACAACGTTACGGTTTTGCCAACAACCACACTTTTGATGGTGTAGATTTATTCCAACCACGTGTGGGATTCTCATGGACTGTTGACGATAACTTGTCAGTAAGAGCTGGTTTTGGTCTTTATTCTGGTGGTAACCCTAACGTATGGTTATCAAATTCATACTCTAATGATGGCCTAGTACAAATAGGTGTTAGAGCAAATGGCGTTAACGTACTAACAGAGCCTACTATTGGTGGTGGTGCTCCAATCTTCAATAACTTACAAAGTTTATATGATGAAGTTGGTGCTTACCCACCAGAAGGTGGAGATGGCGCAGTTAATGCTGTTGCTGCTGATTTTGAAATGCCTTCAGAGTGGAAGTACTCTATTGGTGCAACTTACATGACTGATAATGGCTATAACTTTACTGCCGATTTATTATTCAATCAGAAAGTTAACTCAGCGACAATTCAAGATGTAGGTCTTGAGTATTCTACTCAAACAGCTCCAGATGGTCGTCCAATGTACCAAGAAGTTGCCACAGGTAACGGCGATGGTAACTACGTATTAAGCAATAGCGATAATGATGGGCAAAGTACCGTTTTATCATTTGGTGTTAACAAAGAATTTGATTTTGGTTTAAACGCTACGTTTGGCTATTCATTTACCAGTTCAGAAGATGCTAACCCAATGACAAGCTCTGTAGCAGGTTCAAACTATGGTAATTTAGCTGCAACAGATGCAATTAATCCTGGTATGGCTACATCTGACTATGAGATTCCGCATCGTTTTACTATGGTTCTCAATTACAACATCGAGTTAATTGATAATCTAAATACACGTGTTAGCTTATTTGGTCAATCAAGTGCTGGTCGCCCATACTCTTACACCTTCGATAGCTCTGATAGAGGTTTTGGTGATAGTAACTGGAATGGTTCTCGTCAGTTGTTATATGTACCTACAGAAAATGATGCAAATGTTGTTTACGATCCAAACTTCGATTTAGCTGCATTCAATGAGTTTATTGCAGCAGAAGGTTTAGCTCGAGGTGAAATTCAAGGTCGAAATGAGCATAATGCAGATTGGTGGACAACGTTTGATCTGAAGTTTACACAAGAGCTTCCAGGTTTTGCTGAAGGTCATAAAAGTAGCGCATTCATCGTATTCAAAAACATCGGTAATATGATGAATGATGACTGGGGTGTAATGACTAAAGGGGCGTTCGTGGGTAATCGCATGGTTGAAGCATCAATTAATGGTAATGGCCAATACGTTTACGAAGAGTTTAACTCAGGTAATGAAGACCAAGAGATTCAAATCGCCGCGTCTTTATGGCAAGTTCGTGTAGGTGTAGACTACAAATTCTAGTCTGAATTTTTCACATTTAATTATAAGTATCTTAAAGAGGCTGCATTTATGTAGCCTCTTTTTTTTTGCTAGTTTTCTAATCATTATCTTTTTTAAGCTTCTATCACATTTTTATCCTAAGCTTAGAGTCGCAGTTATGAAAAATTTAAGAGGAAGTATTTAGTTGTTTAAATAACTAAATACTTGACCATATGGTCAGTAAAGATATACTTGTTTAATAGAGGTTTTTGTAATTGGTAAATTCATGAAAGAACTAGAAAAAGATTTATACACAAAGCTAGAGCAGGAATTAATTCCAGCGGCGAGAGATGCTTTCAATAAGGCGTATGCTCCTTATAGTCAATTTAAAGTGGGTGCGGCAGCGTTAACCGCTTCAGGTAAGGTGGTACAAGGCTGTAATGTAGAAAATGCTTCTTATGGACTAACTGTTTGTGCAGAACGAAATTGTATTAATCATGCTGTTATTTCTGGCGAGCAAAGCTTTCAAATAATTGTGATATATACAGAACAAGACAAGTTGACGCCGCCTTGTGGCGCTTGTCGACAAGCTATTGCTGAATTTTTCGATTTGTCGGCACCGGTTGTTTTGGTTAATCATAAAAATGAAACAAAGCTGTGGCGTGTTGATGAATTACTGCCAAGCGCTTTCACCCCAACAGACCTACACAATAAAACTTAAAGTAATTAGCTACTGAGTTTCGCTGCAGTAGTATGAAAATAGAAGGATTCACATGCTTTTACCGCAAGAGATAATACGTACTAAACGTGATGGTAAAATTTTATCAGAAAATGAAATAGAATTTTTTGTACAAGGCCTAGTCGATGGTAGCTTTTCTGACAGCCAAGCCGGTGCAATGGCGATGGCTATTTATCAAAAAGGTATGACTGTTGACGAAAAGGTGCTGTTTACTCGGGCTATGATGCACTCTGGTGATACATTAAGCTGGGATGGATATGATGCTCCTATTGTTGATAAACATTCAACAGGAGGTGTTGGAGACAAAGTAAGCTTTATGTTAGCGGCAATTGTCTCGGCTTGTGGCGCCTATGTACCGATGATCTCAGGAAGAGGTTTAGGCCATACAGGCGGTACGTCTGACAAACTAGAAAGCATAAAAGGTTTTAATGTACAGCCAAGTATCAGTGAATTTAAGAAGGTGGTTAAAGAAGTTGGTGTTGCAATTATTTCACAAACCGACAACTTAGCCCCTGCGGATAAGCGCTTATACGGTATACGTGATGTTACCGCGACGGTTGAATCCATTCCTTTGATTACCGCTTCTATTTTATCTAAAAAATTAGCCGCTGGCTTAGACACCCTAGTGATGGATGTAAAGGTAGGTAATGGCGCAATGATGGCTTCATTGGAAGATGCAAAAAAATTAGCGAGTAGTATTGCCAATGTAGCAAATGGTGCAGGCGTAAAAACAGAAGCTATTATCACCGATATGAATCAGGTGTTAGGCACAAGTGCTGGTAATGCCATTGAAATGTATGAAACAGTTAAATATTTAACAGGTAGGGAAAGAGAGCCGCGTTTGCATCAAGTAGTTTGTGCATTGGCTGATGCTATGTTAGTTAATTCTGGCTTAGCAAAAAACACAGTAGAGGCTAAGCAAAGAATAGAATTGGCTTTAAGCTCAGGTAAGGCAGCAGAAGTTTTTAACAAGATGATTTGTGCCCTAGGTGGTCCTAAAAACTTTATCGAAAAACCATGGGACTCGATGTCGAAAGCAAGTGTAATAACGGAAATTAAAGCAACGCAGCATGGTTATCTTGGGAAAATGGATACCCGCGCGGTTGGTATGGCTGTAGTCGGGCTTGGAGGGGGAAGAACTTATCCTGGTCAAGAGGTTGATCATACCGTTGGTTTTGACCGAATATTACCATTAGGACTACAAGTAAACCGCGGTGAGGTTATTGCTAGGGTTCATGCCAAAGATGAAGCATCGGCACTATTAGCAAGTGAGCAATTTAACCAAGCACTAACCTACAGTGAAGAACCTGTAGAATTACCGCCAGTCATATATTAAATACGAGAAACCGAAAACAGGAATCTTGCAAGTAAATTCGC
>JBMYWR010000179.1:0-6557 GCA_049607625.1 Colwellia sp. | reverse complement strand
TACAAATTGAAAGGGAAATAATTAATAATTTGGATTTAAGTAAATAAGTATTAATGTAACTTTTTGACAACGTAGGTGTGGATCTTAGGAAAACAGAAGAAGAAAAAATGGCGCCTTGGCTTGCTGCAATTACCGATTCACTGGAAGTTTTACATAAACAAGATGAGAATATGCACGGTAGCCTGAACTATATTATGGATAAGGCGAATATTCAGTTTAAATCGGTTAACTTTATGCGAGGACGTAGTATTCAAAATGCCTTAGTGCTGCTCGATGAGTGTCAAAACTTAACCGCATCACAGTTAAAAACGATTATTACTCGTTGTGGAGAAGGTACAAAGATTGTTTGCTCAGGTAATCTCGCACAAATTGACAGTAATTATTTAACGGCTGTTACCTCAGGGTTAACGTATATTGTTGAGCGATTTAAAGACTTTCCAGGGTCGAGTACGATTAACTTAAATGGTGTTGTACGTAGCCGTTTGGCTTCCTTTGCAGAAGAAAATTTATAATTTTTATTTTATGTAAACCAAGCTGTTGTTTTGAAGAGTATGTTAGATAATTATTACATTTTTATTAAATTTAGCTCGGTTATAAAACATAAAAGATAGCCTTACTTGTAAAGTTCAAGGCTATCTTCTTAATAATATATTTAAAGAATGAGTATATGTTTCAATGGTTAATAAATGTTTCCACCGACAGTTAAGCCGCTTGGTAAAGATGTTGGCTTTGATTGATAAAAAGTATCCGTATTAAGTGTTTTCAAGAATGCTTCTATATCATTGAAGTCATTGGCGTCAATGTTGACTTCTATATCTCCTCTATCTTCGTAAGTTGCAATAGCGTCAATAAGTTCAATACGTGAACCATCATGCATATAAGGAGCGGTATATGATATATTTCTTAAGCTTGGTGTACGCACTACTTTGTCGTTAATGATGGATTCTGACTCATGAATCAGGTTGTCAGAGAGCATTGGGCCATTATGGCAACGTGCACATCCGCCATCGATGAATTTGTTTAATCCTACGATTTCTTGTTCGGTTAATAGGTCTAATTCTCCTGATAAGAATCTATCGAACCGGGAATTTAAAGAAGTGATTTTTCTTTCAAAAGTTGCAATGGCTTTTGTTATATTGACACTATTAATTGCATCCTCTGTTGAAAAAGCACGCTTAAATAACTCAACATACGCTGGAACTGCTTGAAGTCTATTAACTATTTCAGGCATTATTTCTTCTTTGCTAAAGTTATACCCAAGCATTTCAATAGGGTTTTCAATTGGACCAAGCACTTGCTCTTCAAGTGTACTTGCTCTCAAATCCCAAAAATAACCGCCAGAGTTAAAAGTATTTATAGTTTGTGCATTTGTAATTCCCGTATAAGCAAGATTCATAATAGCTGGAGAATGGATAGGTGTTTCTTCAAATCCGTATCTTTGAGGACCTAAACCAATGCCGTCAGAACCAATAGATAATGCTCGCCCATCTGCCCAACCGAAATCAGGATGATGGCACGAAGCACACGAGGTTGTTTGGTCACCTGAAAGTATTGGATCCCAGAATAAAAACTCTCCTAACAGCTCTTTAATTTCATTGCGAGGGTTATTTTTGGGGTAGGGAATTTGAACTGGTATAGGAGTAAAAGTATCAGAGTAATCCCGAATTTGAACATCATTTTGTAAGCCATCGGGGTTTTCGCAAGCAATTAACCCAGCACAGCTAATAGTAATTAAGCTAAGTTTTAATAGATTCATATATTTATAGTCTCTTGGTACTTTAATTCAAATAACTCAAATAGAGCTACTTAATGGAAATAACTAAGAGGAGTTTGTCATACAAGAAGTCTAATAAATGTCTAATACCTAGAGTGATAGTTGAATTAAAGAAGAGCTATCGAATGAAAAGCAAGCTAAATTCACTTTTACCTTGGCTAAAGGGTTAGAGTTTCTGATAAAAGTGAAAGGTTTCAAATTGCGATAATAAATATATTTATGTAGTAGGGTTTGAAACTAATGAATACCGACGGTAGTGGTTAAACTTTCGTTAGAAGAAATATTGGTTTCCGATTCTTTATTGCTCTTGTTTTTTCGAGTAATGTAATTATTTAAAAAGTCACCTTTTTTTTGTCCTATAGCAAAAGAACTTTTATAACCTAAAGCAGATAGAATAAGTCTTGTTTTTTCTCGAGCATCTTGATTTGTCCAGTTTTCATATTCTAGTCTATATATTGCGCTATAGAGCTCAGCACGCCCCGTGCCATGGTAGCAGTGTATAAGTACCGGGTATGAGTTTGGATCATCAAGTAACTCTAGAAATTGCTCGATCTTATCTTCACTTGGAACCTGTTTTGATGGGATGTTAATGTGTTTAACCGATTCATTATTAATAAGGTTATATTCTGCTATTGCATTTTCTTCGATGTCAATTTCTGATTGAGTTGCAGGATTCAGCTCATCTTGTGTTCGAGGATCTAGCAAATTAACCACTGTTTTTATTTTATTCTTCTTGAGGAAGTCACCTATTTTAGATGGTGGTATAAGAGCTGATTTATATACTTTATTTGGGGATATTTCCTCAAAACGATAGTTGATGTGTACATACCAGATATAGTATCCAATAGTCATTAGTAAAGCGGCTATTAGTGACTGGGTCAAAAGCGATCTAATTAACATGCAATTTTTCCTTTATAAAAGATAAACATTCTCCATTTTCTTGCTCAAAATTGAGTTGTCCTTTATTTCAAATAACGCTTTGAATACAAGCTAAGTTATTTTTGGGCAGCAGTATGCTTGAAGTGATGTCTATTAAATGTCTTCGCTATTGATAAAAAATTAGTGTCTTTTACTACTAATTATTTAGGTCTAGTTGGTGTTCTTAAGAGGCTAAGAGATTTTTATCGAACGAATAGCTTCACGCTATAAACGTTAATAAATGAATCAAAAGTAATTACAATTGAGATTTATGAATTTATTTTTATGAAAGGAGTCATAGATAAGAAGTAAGTCTGAACGCGGTAATGTTTAATTATAAAATTAGTGACTTTCTGTAGACATTTGCCGTAATAAAATAGTGCTAAAGCAACTTGTGAAAAATTAGTAATGCCTTGCTTAAAAAGTATGCCGTTAGTTAGTGGCTGTATATAAAAGTTGAGTGCTCTTTCGCGTTTGTCTTACATTGGAAGTTGTGCTGTCTATTTGTATCCTATAATTCTGAAGGAGAGGTTTTGAAAATATTACTAGTAGAAGACTGTCAAAATGTTGCCGAAGTTATTTTTGATTATTTTGAAAGTGCTGAAATTGAACTAGATTATGCTGCAACAGGAACATTAGGGCTTTCGTTAGCACGTACCCAAAAATTTGACTGTATTATCTTAGATATTATGTTGCCAGGAATTGATGGTATAAGTCTTTGTCAACAATTACGAGCGGAAGGGAACAGTACACCAATTATAATGCTTACGGCTCGTGACACGGATAACGATATGTTACTGGGCTTGCGTCAAGGCGCAGACGATTATGTTATTAAACCATTTAATTTAGAATTATTAGAAGCGCGTATTCATAGTGTTATTCGCCGCTGCTCGGGTATAGGCTTTATTACGCAAATAACATGTGGCCCGATTATGATTGATGTTAATAGCCATCAAGTTTGGCGAGGAAACCAGGAAGTAAAATTAACGCCTATATGCTTTAAATTGTTAAGTTTACTAGTAAAAAAATCGCCTAGTCTTGTGTCTCGTCATGAGATTGAAGAAGAGCTGTGGCCTGATGACTTACCTGAACAAGATGTATTGCGTAAACATATATATCAGTTGCGTAATAAAATTGATAAACCATTTGCAGAAAATATTATTGAGACGATACCTAAATTAGGCTATCGAATAAGTGGAACTCAATGAACAACCTTCAATCAATCAGCTATAAGATAATTCGAGTTTACTTGCTTGGTGCAATTGTTTTGTTAACTTTTTATGGTGTTATTCTATTTCAAACAATTCTCTATGTTGAAAATCAAAACAGTGTACGTCGTTTAGCATTAATTGCACCACATCATTTTGAGTTGTTCAAGCAAGGAGGAGAGGGAGAAATTCAGATTGATCCTATGCTTAAAATTTATGATCAATATGATCTTTTACCGCTCTCTATTAAAGAAAGAATAAATGAAAATTGGCAAGGAGGAGTTACCTTTCAATTTGAAGATGATAGTGAATATGGTATTTATGCTGAAAAAATAATCACGAGCAAAGGAGCCTCAATTGTTTATGCTCTTGAAGATATAGACGCTGTTGAATGGGATGATACTGAGTTTGCCATGTTTCAAATCGTAATATTCGGGCTAGGGCTACTAATTTTTATTATTGCAGCTACTTTTATCATAAAAATGGCAAGTCGTATTACAGCGCCATTTTCCGATCTAGCTCAACAGTTAGTCAACAATGACGGTGAGAAATATAATCAGTTAGTGGTTAAAGGAGAGCTATCACTAGAGCTAGTACAAATGTTGGAAAGTATTAATAGTTATAGGTGCAGTATTAAAGATGCGTTTACCAGAGAGCGGGCCTTTACTCGTTATGTTAGCCATGAGTTACGTACACCAATGACAGTCATACGCGGTAGTATTAGTGTCTTAAGGCGGAAGAATAGAGAAATAACTAAAAAACAGTTATTTAGGATTGATAATTCAGTGACTGAAATGGAGCAACTAGTCCTTACTTTTTTATTATTAGCAAGAAATGATGTTAATGAGGAAATAAAGATTAACATTTCTCATGACATTATTATAAAAATAGTTAACGATTTTGAGTCAACGATAAAAGCTAACCAAATCGAGTTTCACTTAACGTATTCACAGGACTTTAGTCTTCATGGACAGCCTCTCTTATTTGCCGCTGTAATTAAAAATTTATTAAAAAATGCTTTGAACTGCAGTGTTAATGGTAAAGTCGAGTTAGTTGTTACACCTGAACGAATAGATGTTATTGATAATGGTGTAGGATTAGGTAGTAAACCCAGAGGCTATGAAGGGTTTGGAATAGGGCTTAATATTGTTAGAGATATTTGTAAAAAATATAACTGGCAATTTATGATAAAAAATAATGTCGATGAAGGTTGTACCGCATCCGTAGTGTTCGAAAATGGAATAAATATTTCGTAATAAGTTTAATTACTCGTCCTGATATGCTGCGTTTAAGTTGCAATAACATCCTTGTGCTTCATTTAAATTGTCAGTCTCGTTAAATGTACGCCTCCCATGCAAATTGTGTAAAACTCTCTAAATAAATTGCATTGATAACAAGAATGCTTTAGAAATAGACAAGTTATTTTTTCAAACATGATAAGGGAGTTTATCGTGGAAGGACTACGCTAGCATGGAAGCTTTTCAATGAGTACATATCTGAAAACCTTCACTTTATAATTAATTGTATACTTGATAGATGTAACGCTTGTTAGTGTTTCATTTCCTTTGGTGTACAAGATTGTAGCGAATTACTTTCCATTAACTTAAATAAATAATATGAATAAAACATTTAACTATTTGTTTTACTACACTATCTTTATTTTTGCATTCTGTTGCAATGCCGTTAATGTAAAAATCCAATATTCTTGTACAAAAGCTTCTTTAAGTGAACCCAATGTTTGTAGCTTTATCAATTGGTTTTTCTATTGCTTACGCCGGAGAAGTTTATTGTCTGAAATGTGATGATATTGGGTGTATCAGAATTATCTGTCCTTCATAAGAGTAACATTAAAAACGTCCGTAAAATCTAAAAAAGAACCAATTTGAACTGGCTCTTTTTCAACTGTAGGTAAGTCCATGAAAAATTTAGTCTTAATAAGTATTATGATAATGCTTTCTTATATAATTTATTTGAGCATTGAAGTTGAAAATTTGAAATCTAATAATCAAATATTGGTAAATAAACTAAATGCGTCAGTTAAAAAAAACACACCAACTATTTTTACTGAAACTTTGAGTATTCCCAAGCTGATAACAGATGAATCTGAAGAGCCAATAGTTGCAGAAGAAATAATAGAAAATAGAGATGAGATGATCGCCGATAATGTTCAAATCAAATCGGTTGACGAACATTTATCTAACAAGAAGAAACCTTACGAAGAACAATCTATAGATGAAGAATGGGCATATGAATTTTCAGATAAAATATTCTATTTTTTTTCAGAGCATCCAGAATTAACTTATTTAGATGTAAAAGAAATAGAGTGTAGGGAAACTACATGTAAGGTCAATATAGCTATCTATGATAATGACTCAATATTAACCAGCCAAAAAGTAGCTAGAGCATTAAAAGAAGATAAAACTTTTGGGGAGTATCAATTTTATTTTGATTCCGAACCAATAGATGGTGTGATTCGAATAGAGTTGGATAGCAAAAAATAATTAATGGGGGGATATGAATTTATAGGATGATTGAATTCAGTTGATTTAACAGTCATTCATCCCGTTGAAATATTTAATAACAGTAGAGTTTATTTATCTTTAGAAAAACAGCCATATAATTTAGATATTAGTAACACTTTTGTTTCTAGACCAGTG
>JBMYWR010000178.1:0-6590 GCA_049607625.1 Colwellia sp. | reverse complement strand
TAACTTCATCTGTTCTTGTTTCTGGCTCATCGAGAGACTTTAATAATAAGTCACTAAAACGCCACTTTGTTACTAAGCCTAAAGTTAGCTCATGAAAATTCGTACCAATAAGCTTTTCGCAATAAAAATCAAACAGTTCGTTATCCTTTTCATTTTTCCTTTTTTCAACTAACTTACTAGCACTCTCACCACCTTTACTTAAAAAAGCGGTTTCACCTAGCCTATATAGCATTGCGGCTAAATAAACTTCCTCCTGCGTTTCTTCGCTATACTTTGGTACCATCATTTTAGCTAACATACCGGCATAAAAAGAATTGGCCATAAGTTGCATCAAGGCATCGTGTACATTTTCATCTAAATTTTTATGAGCGAAAAGACTATCAACAAGTTTAACGGTTAAACAAATATTTTTTACTGAACGAATACCTAATACAACTGCCGCTCTAGAGACCGTAGATACTTTATTTACATTAATACGTTGCGCACTATTTGCCACCTTTAAAACACAAGATGATAAACCTTGATCATGGAGAATCGCTTTACTTAAATTAGGTAGAGAGGATTTATCGTCGTTGGAAAAGCCGTCAAGCATTTTGGCTGTAGAGGTAATTGCTGGCAGCTCACTTTGAGAAATAAGCTCAACCCATTCACTGGTAGTTTTTAGTGTCATAAAACATCACGAAAAGTATATAGGAAACTTATTTGAGTATGGTTTATAAAACGAGTTTTGTCTAAGAGCTAGATCGAAAGAGAAGCCCGTTTTATCCACTGATGACCGGAGAACATATGGAAAAAACGGGCTAGTGTCTTAGCTTTTCCACAAAGAACAGTCTTAATACGAGCTATCTGTGACATTCGATGAGATCTATAGTATCTCATTATTTCTAATTAAAACCTGCCTCTATTTTGAAATGGGCTTTTTTGACCCTCTATACTTGACTGTTTCTTCTTTAACCCCTGTTTCATGGCTATTCTTTGATTCTTCCTTCCCAAAAGACCTAACTGTATAAATCGCTCCCAAAATAATGCGGCTCTGGTATCTTTTTGCCACGTTTTTGTAAAGAGCTTTTTAGCTGCTGAGATGGCATCTGGGCTTTTTTCTACTAATTGTAAAGCAAGCTCTTGAGCTTGAGCTAAAGGATCACGACTAATGCGAGTAACTAGTCCATATTCCAAAGCCTCTGCTCCACTGAAAAAGCGCCCTGTCATTGTCAATTCTTGCGCAATATCGACGCGTGTTAATCGAGATAATGTCGCCGTTGCACTCATATCAGGAATAAGCCCCCATTTTATTTCCATAATAGAAAGTTTTGTATCGGGTGTAGCGAATCTAAAGTCGCACCCCAAGGCTAATTGCACGCCAGCGCCAAAGCAGTTGCCGTGCATACTGGCAATAACAGGTATAGGTAAGTCTCGCCAAACTAGCGCTACACGCTGAAACACATTATCTTTTCGCCAAGGCAACTTACAAAAGAACCTTGCTATCATAGAAGGGTGTTTAACTAAATAACTAAAGTCTAAACCTGAGCAAAAAGACGCTCCTTCACCTTTTAAAATAACACAACGAATAGTGTGATTTTTCTTAATAGCCTTAGCTGTTTGAATAAGCCCTACAATCATAGCTTCATCAAGACCATTGTGTTTTTCTGGTCTATTTAAAGAAACATAAGCGATATGGTCTACAATGTTTAAAATGACTCTTTGCTTGTGTTTATCTTTTACTGAAGCGCTAATGTCTTGTTTGTTTATATCTGTCATTGGTTTTACTAAAGAAAAAAGAAGTGTCTCCAAGTTATCACAAGCTAAAAAGTTCTACCATACTAAAAGTAATTCATGCGCTTAAAGCGATACGTTATAAAAAGCTATAATTTCAATAAAGTAGCATGCAAATGAAAGTTTTAGATCATATATTGACTTTATTGGTAAAATAACAGGTGTTAACCGCCTAATATGTGGTAAACTTTCATCATAATATATTTATTTTAAAAGTCTATTTCAAGGAAACAACATGCAAGTTATTATTTTTGACGATGCGGACCAAGTTGCTAAACATGCAGCAGAATGGGTAGCACAACTAGTTAACAACAAACCTAAAGCTGTATTAGGCTTTGCGACAGGTAGCACACCAATTAGTCTATATAAAGAGCTTGTCGTTAAACATCAAGAAAATGCTTTAAGCTTTAAAGACAGCACAAGCTTTAACCTAGATGAATATTTAGGAATTGACGAAAACAACCCACAAAGCTATCGTCAATTTATGAATGAAAACCTATTTAATCATGTAGATATCGATAAAAGCAAAACATTCCTTCCTACATGTAACCAAGGCGAAAACCCTCGTGAACAAGGTGTAGCTTATGAGCAAAACATTAAAAACGCTGGTGGTATCGACTTACAAATTTTAGGCATTGGTGCAAATGGCCATATTGGTTTCAACGAGCCAACTTCTAGCCTTGCTTCTCGCACTCGCATTAAAACACTAACTCAACAAACGCTTGACGATAACAGTCGACTATTTAAAAAAGATGAGTTTCAGCCAACTTTAGCTATGACCATGGGCATTGCCACTATTTTAGATGCGCGTTATGTTCTCTTAATGGCAACAGGTAAAAATAAAGCCAAAGCGGTTAAAGACATGGTAGCAGGACCATTAAGTGCTATGTGCCCTGCTTCTGCATTACAATGGCATGAAAATGCGATTATATTACTTGATAAAGCAGCAGCAAGTGAACTTGAAGACCAAGACTATTACACTTGGGCGCATAACCAAAACATTAAAATTAATAATGAATTTGGTTTATATCATAACTATTAATTGATATTAGCGATAAGATTTAAAGTCGACTACGGTCGACTTTTTTTATGCATGAAAAAAGGCACTAGATAAAACTTTATTATGCATAGTTATTCCAAAACCTTACAAATTAAGGTATAACGGCGGCATGAAAATACCTAAAAGAATACTTCCGCTTGTTGAAGACGGTTTAGTTGATGACGTGATTTGCCAGTTAATGAGTGGCAAAGAGGCTACTGTGTACATGGTTCGCAGTGGTGAAGACGTTTTATGCGCTAAAGTTTATAAAGAAGCAAACAAACGTAGCTTTAAAAAAGCAGCGCAATACCAAGAAGGCAGAAAAAGCCGGAATAGCAGACGCGCTAGAGCAATGGAAAAAGGCTCTAAATATGGACGCAATCAACAAGAAGAAGCATGGCAAAATGCTGAAGTAGATGCTCTGCATCTTTTAGCAGACGCAGGTGTTAGAGTTCCACAGCCTTATGGCTGTTATGATGGCGTGCTTTTAATGGAACTTATCACTGATGACGATGGTGATGTTGCGCCTCGTTTAAATGACGTAAGCATGTCTGCAGAGCAAGCCGTTGAGGACTTTGAACAAGTTATTATATATGTCTTACGCATGTTATGTGCTGGTGTAGTTCATGGCGATCTTTCTGAGTTTAATGTTTTAGTCGATGCATACGGTCCTGTCATTATCGACCTACCGCAAGCCGTTGACGCCTCGGCAAACAATAATGCTAAGGCGATGCTTATACGTGATGTTGACAACATGACTTCCTATTATGGGCAGTTTGCTCCTGAATTATTAGGAAGACAATATGCACAAGAAATGTGGGCATTATATGAAAAGAGTGAATTAACGCCTGATTCAGAATTAACAGGAACATATACGGGTTCAAATAAATCTGCAAATGTAGACACGGTACTCGATGAAATAAAGGCGGCTTTTGAAGAAGAGGAAGCACGCTTAGCACGCATTAAACTGGCTAGAGAACCAGAAGATTAAATTATAAAAAAACCAAAACCTTAAATGGATTTAACTTATGCATCAAGCCTACACTCAAGCAGCCTACACAAAAGCCGTACTTTACATTCACGGTTTTAATTCATCTCCTTTATCTGTAAAGGCTGAGCAAACTAAAGCTTACTTAAAACAAAATTTTCCGAATACCCTTTTTGTTTGTCCTCAATTAAAGAGCACACCAGCACAAGCCATTGAACAGCTTGAAGCAATCCTTAATGATGATACCTATAAAGGCTTAAATTGGTCATTAATCGGCTCATCTTTAGGCGGGTACTTTAGCGACTACCTTGCTCAAAAATATAATTTAAAAGCTGTACTAATTAACCCCGCTGTAAAACCTTATGAATTGTTACAAGGTTACCTTGGTGAACAAGTGAACCCATATACAAAAGAACGTTTTCAAGTAACACCTGATTTTGTCCATTTTTTAAAAAGTATTGACCAAATTAAGCTCGACTTTAATAATGAAACTAAAAATAATTACCGAGTTATGTTACAAATGGGTGATGAAGTGTTAGATTATCAACAGGCAGTAGAAAAATATGAGCACTGTCATGTTGTTTTGGAGCAAGGTGGAGATCATAGTTTTATTGATTATGACCGACACTTACCAGAAATAATCAAATTTTTAGCTTAAAATAACAGATAATGAATACCGTGTTTGAGCAACACACAACAACTATAAATATAACTATAAGATAGACGTATCAACATGACCGACCAATATAATTCTGATTCCATCGAAGTCCTAAGTGGACTAGACCCTGTACGCCATAGACCAGGAATGTATACCGATACAACAAGACCAAACCATTTAGGTCAAGAGGTTATCGATAACTCTGTTGATGAAGCCCTAGCAGGTCACGCCCAAAATATATTAGTCGTTTTAGATAAAGACCAATCGCTTGAAATTGTCGATGATGGTCGTGGTATGCCTACCGACATTCATCCTGAAGAAGGTATTTCTGGTGTAGAGCTTATCTTTAGTAAACTGCATGCTGGTGGTAAGTTCTCAAATAAAAACTACCAATTTTCAGGTGGTTTACATGGTGTTGGTATTTCAGTGGTAAACGCTTTATCGACTCGTGTTGACGTTGCTGTAAAACGTGGTGGTAAAGTCTATGAAATGGCTTTTGAAGACGGTCATAAAGTAGAAGAGCTTGTAGAAACAGGTACAGTTGGAAAAAGAAATACCGGCACCCGTGTTAAGTTTTGGCCTGATGCCAAATATTTTGATTCAGCAAAGTTCTCTGTCTTAAAATTAACGCATTTACTTAAAGCTAAAGCAGTACTTTGTCCTGGTTTAACCATTAAATTTCATGACAAAATTGAAGATAAAAAATATGAATGGTGCTATGAAGATGGCTTAAAAGATTACCTTATAGAGTCGGTTAAAGGGTATGTTAATTTACCAGAGCAACCTTTTGTTGGTTGTTTCAGTGCTGAAACTGAAGCTGCTGATTGGGCTGTAACTTGGTTACCTGAAGGTGGGGAAGGCATTGGCGAAAGCTACGTAAACCTTATTCCTACAATTGCTGGTGGTACGCATGTAAACGGTTTAAGGCAAGGCTTATTAGAGTCTTTACGAGAGTTTTGTGAATTTAGAAATTTATTACCTCGTGGAATAAAACTTACACCTGATGATATTTGGGATAAGTGTAGTTTCGTTCTTTCAGTAAAAATGCAAGACCCACAATTTGCTGGTCAAACAAAAGAGCGCTTATCTTCAAGGCAATGTGCAGGTTTTGTTACTGGCGTTGTTAAAGATGCCTTTAGCTTATGGTTAAATGAGCATACCGATATCGCAGAAGCACTTGCTGAATTCTGTATTAGTAATGCACAAAAAAGATTAAGAGCGGCTAAAAAAGTTGTTCGTAAGAAAATAACTTCTGGTCCTGCCCTTCCTGGTAAATTAACCGACTGTGGTAGCCAAGATTTAGGCCGCACAGAGCTATTTCTTGTAGAGGGTGACTCAGCGGGAGGAAGCGCAAAGCAAGCACGAGACCGTGAATTTCAAGCCATCATGCCTCTACGTGGTAAAATATTAAATACTTGGGAAGTAGACTCAGGACAAATACTCGCATCGCAAGAAGTTCATGATATTTCTGTCGCTTTAGGCATAGACCCAGATAGCGATGATTTAAGTGAATTACGCTACGGTAAAATCTGTATTTTAGCCGATGCTGACTCCGATGGACTTCATATCGCGACACTTTTATGCGCCTTGTTTACTCAACATTTTTTACCACTTGTTCAGGCTGGCCATGTGTATGTTGCTATGCCGCCATTATACCGTGTTGATATTGGTAAAGAGGTTTTTTACGCGCTAGATGAAGCCGAAAAAGACAGTATTTTAGACCGCATAGAAAAAGAAAAAAAACGTGGCAAAGTCAACGTACAGCGATTCAAAGGTCTGGGTGAAATGAATCCGATGCAGCTACGCGAAACCACTATGGATCCTAACACACGTCGTTTAGTGCAACTTACAGCTTTAGATGAAGAGCAACCTGAAACCATAGAAATGATGGATATGTTGTTATCTAAAAAACGAAGTGGCGACCGTAAAACCTGGCTACAAAGTAAAGGTGATATGGCGGTTGTTTAGAGCTTATCTCTTACCCTGAATGAAACATAGATTTAAACATAAAGTGCAACATAGATTGCAACATTAAAAGTATCAAGATACTTACTTGGTAATCGATGGGCTAATTTTTGTGAACTACCCACCGACGCCGCTGCGCGTCGATCAATGGGCTTCTACAGTCTAGT
>JBMYWR010000177.1:0-6645 GCA_049607625.1 Colwellia sp. | reverse complement strand
ACTTTCTTACGTTCAACTTTACGAGCATCACGAGTAACGAAACCAGCTTTACGTAAATCGCTACGTAAAGTTTCATCGAACTCCATTAATGCACGAGTGATACCGTGACGGATAGCACCAGCTTGACCAGAGTTACCACCACCAACTACAGTGATGTTAAAATCAAACTTTTCCATCATTTCTAATAATTCTAATGGTTGACGAACAACCATACGAGCCGTTTCACGACCAAAATATACAGAAATATCACGTTTGTTAATTGTTATTGCACCGTTACCAGCTTTCATGAACACACGAGCAGTTGAGCTCTTGCGACGACCAGTACCGTAATATTGATTATCAGCCATTGCTTACAGCTCCAAAAGTTGTGGTTGTTGTGCAGTATGCTTGTGCTCAGCACCAGCATACACTTTTAATTTGCGGAACATTTCACGACCTAAAGGACCTTTAGGTAACATGCCTTTAACAGCAAATTCAAGAACACGCTCTGGTGCTTTTTCAATTAGCTTTTCAAAGCTAATTTGCTTAAGACCACCAGGGAATTCAGTATGCGAGTAGTAAATTTTACCTTTCGCTTTATTACCAGTTACTTTAACTTTCTCAGCATTGATAACAACGATGTAATCGCCAGTATCTACGTGAGGAGTGTATTCTGGTTTATGCTTACCGCGTAAACGGCTAGCAATTTCAGTAGCGATACGACCTAAAGTTTTATCTTCGGCGTCCACTAAGAACCATTCGCGTTGTACGCTTTCTGGTTTAGCTACAAAAGTTTTCATTAAAAAACCCAATTTTTAAAAATGTTACTTAAATAGTAATTAAATGATAATTCGTTTAATTACCGGTTAAAATAGACTACGCACCTACCCCTTCGAGTATCGAGTCTAGCGCCCTTATTTATTGCAAATACATTCAATGCAAAGCAAAAATAATAAGCATTTGTAACGTAGGGAGCGCGGATTATACAGAATAAATAAAAAAAGATCACGGATATTTTTAAAATTTATAAAAATATCCGTGATCTTAGAAACGATTAATCTAATGATTCTTCTTTAGGTATATAAACAACAAGTAATTAAAGAGGGATGACGGTTGAATTAACGGTTAACTCGCCTTTGGTATAAACCACATCTGTTACTATCTCGTTATTTTCTCTGCGCAATAAACCTTGCTGAATATACTGCTCTGCAGCAGGCAGTAAATCTACTTTTTGAATAAACTTTTCAGGTGCTGCTAGATTAAAGTTTACTTCAAAGGCCTGTATTAGACTCATCACATTCGCTACCATAAACAAGTGCTTATCTATTTTTAATACCGCAGTAGAAACAATATTACCTTCGGGTGTTTCCACACTTAAATCCGTTACTTTCAAGTAAGGGTCTGTTGATAAAAGGTGTTCTAAAATCAAACCAAACTTTTCCATGTTTTCTGGCACTAATAAGGCGTCAGTATCAGCAGAAAAACCTGCTAAAAACTCATTTAATGTTTTTAATGCTTCTACATTTAATCGATCAAAAACAAGATCCAAATTGGCATGCTTAAATTTTTGTGAAAACGACTCAATAATGTCTGCATGATAGTTTAAAGTAAATAGCATTAAACCATCGACGACTTCAGCATTACCTTTAAAAGTCATGTTATCTATGACAAGAGGTGAGTTACTCATATTATCTGTCGCAACAATATTCGACATAACAAAGTCAAAGTAACCTGAGACCACGGCAGTGCCTTCGTGATAATTGCCTGCGAGTAATACTTGATCAAAATTGAAACTAACTTCTCCCACTTCAACACTTTCTGCATTTGCTTTAAAACTTAGCCCTGACCAATGAAAATCGCCATAAATTCTATTTTCTTTAGTTAATGTAAAATCACTACGCATTCCCTTTAAATGAAAGGAATTAGTACCTTGATTTCTGACTATTTCATCAACGACAAGAGACGTAACAATGCTTTTTGAAAAAGTAAAAAGAGATGATAAATGGATTTTATCTCGCATAAAGTCTTTTATTGCAGGATCTAATTCTTCAATATTTTTAAAATTAACTTCTGCTTTTGAATGACTTAATGCGAAATGAAAGCCGTCATCTGAAAAAATTAGTGGCCCAAAAGAGAGTTCTTCTTCCACAACAAGTGTTATATCTTCTAAACTATCATCTTGTAACAACACCACCATTTCTGTCGTTGCAGTGCCACTAAACCAATGACTTGTAAAGTTTTTACTAACCACATTGATAGCAGGGTTATCAGACCATTTATCTAATGTATTTTGGTGTTCTGTTTCAACGATACTGCCAAAATATTTTGGTAAAACAAGTAAAATAGCCACAACAACCACGATGACTTTAAGTAATTTATTCATTTTTTTAACCTTTATTATTTTTATTAACTGACGTTATTTATACTCTACGCTGTCTTACTATCTCAAATAAACAAATCCCTGTTGCGACAGAGACATTTAAACTTGAAACCTTGCCTGCCATAGGTAATTTAACCAGTTGATCACAGTTTTCACGAGTAAGTCTTCGCATTCCTTTACCCTCTGCTCCCATCACTAAAGCCATAGGACCTGATAATTTTACATCGTATAAGCAAGTATCTGTTTCCCCAGCAGTACCGATAATCCAAACACCAAGCTCTTGAAGCTGCTTCATGGTTCTTGATAAATTAGTCACTTGTACTAAAGGTACGCTTTCAACCGCACCTACAGCCACTTTACGCACGGTTGGCGTAATGCGTGCTGCATTATCTTTCGGTACGATTATCGCTTGAACTCCTGATGCATCGGCATTACGTAAACAGGCACCTAAATTATGTGGGTCTGTAACACCGTCTAAAATAAGTAGAAAAGGAGGAATTCCTTGAGCATTTGCTTTATTGACAATGTCATCTAAGTCGTTCTCAGTAAACACTTTCCCCTGTTTAACGCGTGCTACAACCCCTTGATGCTGTTCTCCTTCGCTTTTTTCATCGAGAACTTTTCTTTGGACCATTTGAGCTGAAATACCTAGTTTTCTTGCCATGTTAATAATTGGCATTAACCGCTCGTCTTCTCGCCCTTTTAATAACCAAATTTCAATAAAGCGCTCTGGCGCAGAATCTATTAAAGCATTGACTGCGTGAATACCAAATACTAATTCGTCATTTTTAGCCATTATTATCTCTGTCGTTTTTCAATTTAAAATATTGTTTCTGTGCGTTCTTTCTGTGCATTCTTTCTGTGCATAATGTCTTTGTGCTATTTCTTAGCATTTTTACGAGCATTCTTGCCAGGTCTTTTTTTTCTTTCACTGCGTTTCGCTGCTTTACCTGTGGTTTTGCTTTTCTTAGCTTTTTTAGGTTTTTTGTCCCCTACTTTCGTTCTACTTTTTTCCTTAGAAGATGACGACTTACCCGGCTTACTTTTTTTTACAGACTTATTACGTTTGTCACTTGTTTTATCAGCTAATGCTAGCGCAATTTTTTTCTCATCTAAGTTAACAGCTTCAACCTTTACCTCTACAACATCACCAACACGGTAGCGAACACCGCTATTTTCGCCCGTTAATGACATACGTACATCATCATAATGGTAGTAATCTCGGCCTAGTGCCGTAATATGCACTAAACCTTCAATATGCAGCGACTGTAGACGAACAAAAAGACCAAAGTTAGTCACCGTACTGATAACCCCAGTAAAGTTTGAGCCAACATGATCTTGCATAAATTCGCATTTCAACCAGTCACTAACATCACGAGTTGCCTCATCAGCTCTTCGCTCTGTCATCGAACAATGTTCACCAAGCTCAATAACTTCTTCTAAAGAATAACTGTAAGCCCCTGCATTTGCTTCGTTTGCTGCTTGCTCTTCTAAAATAGCTTTTATAACGCGATGTACAACCAGATCTGGGTAACGACGAATTGGTGAAGTAAAGTGACTATAAGACGTTAATGCTAGGCCGAAATGGCCTAAATTATCACTTTGATAAACCGCTTGGCGCATAGACCGTAATAGCATGGTTTGTATCAGCTCTTTATCAGGTCTATCGGCAACCTTAGCGATAATTTCACCATAATCTTTTGGTTCAGGTGCTTCGCGTTTGGGTATTGTAATGCCTAATTCGCTAAGATAGCTTACAAAGTTATTATATTTATCTTCGCTAGGTTTATCATGCACCCTGAAAAGACCTGGTTTGGCATGTTTCTCTATAAACTTAGCTGTTGCTACATTGGCTAAAATCATACATTCTTCGATGATTTTATGTGCGTCATTGCGAATAAGCGGCACAACGCTTTCAATTTTTTTATCTTCATTGAAAAGAAAAATAGATTCTTGTGTTTCAAACGCAATAGCACCACGTTTGTCACGGGCATTTGTTAATGCCAAATACATGCTATTTAAGTTTTCTAAATCTGGAACCAGTGGCGCATATTCTTCTCTTAAGCTTTCGCTCTCAGGATTTTCTTGATCCAAAATGGCAGCAACTTTGGTGTAAGTAAACCGAGCATGAGATTGCATTACCGCAGGATAGAATTTACTTCCCGATAGTTTTCCAGTAGCGCTAATGGTCATTTCACAGACCATACAAAGCCTGTCCACGTTCGGGTTTAGTGAACATAAACCATTTGACAGTTTCTCAGGTAGCATTGGGATAACTTGGCTTGGGAAGTAAACTGAATTACCACGTGAAATAGCTTCATCATCGAGTGCTGTTTTATGGCGAACATAGTAGCTGACATCAGCAATAGCTACCCACAAACGCCAGCCACCCGACTTTTTAGGTTCACAATAAACGGCATCATCAAAATCTCTGGCGTCTTCACCATCAATAGTTACTAAAGGTAAATGGCGTAAATCTACTCTAGGCGCTTTGGCTTCCTCTTCCACTTCGTCTTTAATGAGTGAAACTTCCGCTTGCAGCGTATGTGAAAACTGATGAGGTAAGTCGTGGGCTCTTAAAGCTATTTCTATTTCCATACCCGGTGCCATGTGGTCGCCTAGTACTTCAATAACTTTACCTACCGCATGCGATCGAGGTGTAGGCCTTTGCAGAAGTTCAACAACAACCATTTGACCTTGCCTTGCGCCAAGTTTTTCTTTTGGATCGATAAATATTTCTTGCTTAATTTTAGTATCTTCACTGATAACACTGCAAATATGATGGTCTACGTAAAAACGCCCGACAATAGGTGCTTTTCTAGGTTCTACGACTCTAAGTATTCTTATTTCTTTACGACCTTTCCTGTCAGTACGATCGACTAAAATAGCTTCGACGACATCACCATGAAATACTTTTTTCATTTCATGAGAAGAAATATAAAAATCTTTATTTTTTTTATTTTTATCTTGATTTGTGACATGGGTAACAGCAGGTGTGAAAAAGCCAAAACCATCTCGATGGCAAGTTACTTTACCTGTCAGCAAACTATTTTCAGCAGGAATTTGATATGTTTTCTTTGCTGTAAATAAAATTTGCCCGCTATTTTCCATAGCACGTAAACGACGTTTAAGCACAATACATCTTTCTTTAGATGAATAGCCGAGCGTATCCACTAGTGCATCAAACGACACACCTTTTTTTTCTTTTTCGATAAGTGTTAAGAGTAATTCTCGGCTGGCTATTGGATTGTCGTAATTTTTGGCTTCACGATCGCCGTAAGGGTCTTTAAATGTCAAAGTATTTTGTTTTTCCTATATTAATTTTCGAAAGTATACCATAGTTGTGCAAGTTACCTAAAAGATGAACTTATTTTACGGTATCTAATTTGTATGAACTTGTTTTCTAGCTGCTAAATAAATGGGTTCTGGTAATTTTTCTTCTAAAGAAGATAACTGCTTAGCAATCATTCTATGTGTTTGCTTATCTCCTGTAACCGCATGAAATAGCTGCGAATACAAAGTAGGGTAATCTAACGGACTACCATATCCTTGCGCATATAAATCAGCTAACCTAAGCTGAGATTTCAGGTTGTTTAAACCTGCCGATAACCTTAAAAAGCGTATTGCTTTTTCTATATCGACTTGCACAAATTTACCAAGATGATAATAACGACCCAATTGCTCTAAGCCTTCAGGTAAACCTTGCTCGGCAGAAAGGCGCATATAATACAAACCCAGCTTGATATCTTTTTTTACGCACACACCATAAGCCAACATGTCACCCCATAAAAATTGATAAGAAGGCATTTTACTTTTTACCGCTCTTATTTGAATATCTTGCACTAATTGACAATCATCAATAACTACCTGACTCAAGTGCTTATTTTCCGATATTAACGTTAAAAGTTGATCGGATGAATATATTTGTACGGTTTTAATCTCTTTTGCGGAAACATTAATTGAACAACCAATGAAAAAAATCCAAATGATATAAGCATAAAATATAACTCTACGGGGTATTCCACAAAATAAACTGCGCATAAAAATCTCCAAAGTTTTGTTATCGCGTTATTTCTCGTAACTTATACCACTCTGTCTAAGAAAATGATCGCTTAGCGATAAGTTAAAGGTTTAGATGGATTGGTATTAAAGTTATATCGGCAAGTTAATTAAAAGGTTTAGAACCTTTTATTAGCGTAGACCAGTTAGGTTGAGAACGATAGTTATTTACTTAACCTGAACTCGGTTTAAGAGATAGCTTAATTTTACGTAGTTTATTGATTTAA
>JBMYWR010000176.1:0-6687 GCA_049607625.1 Colwellia sp. | reverse complement strand
TCTTCTGCTTCAGATGAGTCGTTAAGTATCATGACGCAAGCCTTCCCATTATTTGATGAATCAAAGTGTGATCAAACAGCCATTGATGATTTAGAATGGGTTAAACAATTTATCGTTGCCATCCGTAATATTCGTGGCGAAATGGATATTTCACCTAGCAAGCCATTACCTGTTTTACTTCAAAATGTTAATGATAATGACCAACGTCGACTACAAGAAAACGAGCAGTTCCTATTGTCTTTAGCAAAATTAGAAAGCATTACTAATTTAGATGGCAAAGAAGCACCTGCTTGTGCCTCTGCGATTGTTGGCGATTTATCGGTATTAATCCCTATGGCTGGTCTTATTAACAAAGAAGCAGAAATTGCTCGTTTAGATAAAGCGATTGAAAAGCTTGAAAAAGACGCTGCTCGTACACGAGGTAAGTTAGGTAATGAAAGCTTTGTTAGCAAAGCGCCAGCAGCCGTTATTGATAAAGAAAAGGCTAAATTGGCTGAAGCAGAATCAACACTTGAAAAGATTTTAGCGCAAAAAGTACAAATATCTGCACTATAAATCACTTACCGCTATAAACGAAACCGTTTAAAAGATAATAAAAGGGCTTTGAATATTCCATTCAAAGCCCTTTTTTTAACTTAAAACTTTAACCTTTTAGTTAATATTTCTATTTCAAACGACTAATGCCTATTAAAATACATACAACACCGCCAATCATACCTCCCCATGCCTTTACTGGGCTGTCACCACTGAAAGCTCTACTAACCTGAGCCCCCGCTGAGTCATAAACATTATATCCCCACAACGCTAGCATCGCGCCAGCAATAATAAGTACCACAGCAATTATTTTGTTATTCACGTTTATCTCCTAGAAGTATCTTATGTTATTTTCACAAGCTTTTATTTATACCAATGTCAGTTAATAGGTATTATTGTGAAAGCGCTTCATTAAGCTCAAGTAAAACAGACTTAACCGCCAGTAAGTTTTCTTTACCTAACCTTAATAATAGCTTATCAGCATCAGTTAGGGATTCTATTTCTTTATTTTGATACTTATACATAACACTGGGTCTAATAACCGCTATTGGCTCATGTGGTAACTGCGTATCTAAGATTGTTTCAATCGCTTCTAGCAATACATCTTTAAACTCGCCCTCATAACCTAATTCTTGGTATGCCTCTTCAAATAAGGGTTCGAAGTCTTTATAAGCTTGAACAAGTTGCGCTTGATTGAACGATCTCAATAAATCTATATATACATTAAAGCGTTCTGTTTGGCTATCACTAATTACCCATGACTGAACACCTTCTGCATTGGTTGTAGCATCTTCGTCTAGCGTAGAAAACTTCTGCTCTGGTTGCGCTAAAGGGCTATGTCTATAAGAGATAAAACCTTGATTGAAATTATCTGTAAAAACGACAACACGTCTGATCATATCATCGTCTATTACTAACCTTAACAGCTCTGTACGCCAAGTTAATGTCGCTAATCTTGACTTAACGGTTTCATCACTATCATTTAGGCTAGGTAATTCTATTACGGGGTTTTTAGGAGTTACCGGCTCAGCTTCAATCACCTCGCTTTCGATGTCATTTTTTTCTAACGACCTTGCTTCAACAGGCTTAGCTTGCTCAGTATCTTCTAGCTCAACCACTTCAGGTTTTACGGCCGCATCTTTAGTGCTTTGTTCATCATTATTTTTAAAACCCAAAAGCCAAGCAATCAATAGGGTGAGTAAAATGATACCTATAATAATAGGCCAAGATGATTTCTGATCTTGTTCTTCTGCTCTTCCAGCGTTAGGAGCAGAGTTAGTCCTTGATACCTTTTCGGAAACATCAGCACTAAAGTATTCTGAATTAAGTTCCTGGAGAGCTTCGTGTCGGTTTTGTAGATTATCATCTGAAGAGTTATTTTTTTGATCTGAAGATTCTTTATTCATAACGACCTTAATATCAATATGTTATTAGAAACGGAAAATATAAAATTTGAAAGACTTGCTATAAAGTGTTGTCTTTTTTTAATGAGGATGCAATAGAAGCGCATAAGAAACAGGCAATTAATTTGTTTCTTTATGTAAAGAGCTAAAACAGTGATGTGTAATTTTTACTTATCCAAGCGATAAAAGGACTATAACGTTGCGTCTTTTTGATTCTCAGGGAGCGCTTTAATAAATGCAGGTAAAATAAGACAGTTTTCAACTACTTTATTTATATAAGGGTAATTTGTCATATCCACCTTAAAGCGTTTCGCGTTATACACTTGCGGGATTAAACAGATATCAGCCAAGGTGACTTTATCACCGAAGCAATACTGCCCTGCCGTTTGGGTAAGTTGTTGCTCTATTGCTTTAAAGCCTATGCTAATCCAATGGTTAATCCACTGGCTTTTGTTAGTATCATTACAAGCCATTTTTTGGCTTAAATACTGCTGAACTCGTAAATTATTTAAGGGGTGTATTTCACAGGCTATATCAAGTGAAAAGGCTTGCACCTTGGCTCTCTCTTTTGCTGGTTCAGGATAGAACGAATTAAGCCCATCTTTAGCTGAAGGAAGCTGTTCTAGATAGTCGATAATGGCTAACGATTGATGGAGTACTAAGTCTTCATCAATTAAAGTAGGTACCAATTCATTTGGGTTTAATCGCTGGTATGAAGCATTATGTTGCTCTCCTCCACCTTTCACCAAGTGCACTGAAATATCCTCAAAAGCGATGTTTTTAAGATAAAGTGCAATACGTACTCGGTACGCCGCACTTGAACGCCAATAACCATATAGTTTCATAAGGCACCTACATTTGAATTCTTAATTTTATCTTAGCCTTGGTCTTAGCCTTTATACTCAACAACACGTTGGTCAATCGCACCAAAAATGCTTAACCCTGCTTTATCAAACATTTCAATTCGAACCGTGTCGCCAAATTGCATAAATGATGTACTTGCTTGCCCATTAGCTACAATTTCAAGCATACGTTTTTCTGCTAAACAACTTGATCCCGCAGAACGGTCGTAATTTGAAATAGTGCCAGAGCCAACAATACAGCCGGCAGATAATGGGCGTGTTTTAGCTGCGTGAGCTACAATGGTAGGAAAATCAAAGGTCATATCCACACCACAGTTTGGTTGGCCAAACATCTCTTCGTTTAAGTGAGTTGTAAGCGGTAAATGAAGCTTGGCACCATCCCATGCTTCTCCTAGTTCATCAGGTGTAACCGCAACAGGAGAGAAAGCACTTGAAGGTTTAGAGCCAAAAAAACCAAACCCTTTCGCTAATTCTGCCGGAATAAGATTTCTTAATGAGACATCGTTAACAAGCATCATGAGTATGATGTGCTTTGAAGCTTCTTGAGGCGACGCACCCATAGGTACGTCATTAGTGATCACAGCGACTTCAGATTCAAAGTCTATTCCAAACTTTTCACTAGCAACAAGAATGTCATCCCTTGGGCCAATAAAGGCATCTGAGCCACCTTGGTACATTAATGGATCTGTCCAAAATGTTTCTGGCATTTCTGCATTCCTTGCCTTTCGAACAAGTTCTACATGATTTACATAGGCACTACCATCAGCCCATTGATAGGCACGTGGCAGAGGAGATTCACATGAAGCTTCATCAAATGGAATGGTGTTTTCAATCTTCCCTGCGTTAAGAGACTGATAAACAGCTTCTAATTGATGTGATACTTCATCCCAACTATCAATAGCGCTTTGTAATGTAGGTGATATTGCACTGACAACCACAGCCAAACTTAATGACTTATTTACCACGACTAATTCGCCATCGCGTGTTTTATTTTTTAATGTAGCTAGTTTCATGTGACGCCTTAAAAAAATGAAATTAAGAAAAAGCTAAGTGAAGAAAGTAAATATTAACGCTATAAGCTCATAACTCCTCATAAATTTGTAGGTGTTATCGATTGTTAATAAATCTATAATTTTATAAAGACTATAGTATTATCAAATTATATCTTTCTCTATGCACTAAGCTTTCTTGAAATTGTAAGTAACCTTTTATCTCGTTCTACCCTGAAATACAGATAAGTATTTGATAGATAGATTCTACTTTTTTTTAATAGAACATCAAATCAGTATTTAGTTTTTTACATTCGCTTGATGGCATGAAATCTTTACGCATAAATTTCCACCCCATCAAACGTAGATAAGTTAAAATAGATCAAATTTTTACTGTCTTCTTATTGATATCGTATTCTCGAAGTTTATTGGCTATTGCCGTATGGCTTAAGCCAAGTTTCTTAGCTAATTGTCGAGTACTTGGATAAGCAGGATATAACTTACGAAGTAAGTCCGACTCAAAGTTTTTAACTGCGTTATCTAGCGTGCCTTCAAACTCTTGTTCTAAATAACCATCTTCACGTGTATAAGCTGGTAACTGTAGATGCTCTATTTCGATATCATCTCCTTCTATAAGAGATGCGGCGCGGGTAATAACATTTTCTAATTGCCTTACATTACCAGGCCACGGATAGTGTAATATGAAATCTTTACAGGCATCAGATATAAATAAGTGACTACGACCCACTCGCTGAGTTGCTGCCTTGGCAAAGTGATCTGCTAAAGCCAAGATATCATTTTTTCTTTCTCTTAAAGAGGGAATATCAAGACCGAAAACATTTAATCGATAATAAAGATCTTCTCTAAATTCGCCTTTCGACACTAAGCTAAGTAAATCTTTATTTGTAGAGCTTATAACACGTACATTTACCGTGATTTCTTGCTCTGAATCAACCCTTCTAAAGCTACCGTTTTGTATAACTCTTAACAACTTACTTTGTAATTTCTCTGACATTTCACTGACTTCATCAAGAAATACGCAACCACCATCAGCTAGTTCAAAGATCCCTAGTTTGCTATTTTCATTACCCTTTTCGCCTACACCAAACAATTCAAACTCTGCAACGTCATCAGGTAATGCGCCACAATTTAATGTCATAAAGGGGTGTTCCGCACGAGCACTTGCTTTATGGCACGCTCTTGCAATAAGCTCTTTGCCGGTACCTGTTTCACCTGAGATTAAAATAGCTGAGTCTAAAAGTGCCATGCGTTTAGCTTCACGAAGCACTTTTCTCATTGAGCTACTGGAAGCTTGAATCCCTTTAAAATTACTGTCGTCAAATTGCTTAAAAGCATTAATTTGTTGCCCTAAACGTATTTCCGATTTCAGTATAAGCACCGCTCCAGCTAAAATTTTCTTCGGCTTTTCATTATCACTATGGCTATCATCATCTACATGAATTGGCATAATATCAGCGAAGAAATCTTCGTTTTTACAACTTACACGGCGTGATTGGGCCAATACATCCTTACTCTCTAACCAGCGACTAAAATTAAAACCTTTAAGTATATCCCCAATGTGTTCACCAAGAATTCCCTCCTCTTTACCACCAATTAAGTGCCTAGCAGCGTTGTTTACTATTAAAACATTTCCTTTGGCATTAATAGATAAAAAGGGATCTGGAAGTGTCTTGATGATTGTTGTTAATTGATTTTCTTCACGCTCTGAAGGCATGAAAGGTGTTGTTTTAACGTCTTCAACGCCTTCAATCAAACGAAGCTTCGGCATAAAAACCGCTAAGTCTTCAAAATCGAGCGTTGGAATATTCACGAAAATGCTACGTGAATGTCTCAATTCTATACCGAGTACGTTAATCTTATGTTGAGCAAAAACACCTAAAACGCTTTGACCTATGCCGATTTGATCATGACAGGTAATTTCTAATCTCATCACTTCCCCTTTAGTAAACTTTAATTCTTATTATATTTCAAACTCAATAACAAATACTTCTAACTATTGAGTTACTTATACCAATAACATTTAATATGTGATCATTTCTACTTGTTAAAACCACCAACTACTTCGTTATTTCTTTAATAATTAACGGTGCATGGATGCACCTTATTAGACAATGCAGGAGCTTATTGTCCTGAACAACTAGTTACTTAAAAAAATGCCTTGTATTTGATTATTTTCTCTACGTATAAAGTAGATCACATATTTAATGCCATTGGTATTATTGTTATTGTCCAACCAAGAAAAGCCTCCCTAATTGAGTCTTATTGCTCTCAATTGAACAAATAGCATTGTAAACTATTTTGTACAATAAAAAAGCCCCTACCGAGATATACCTGATCTAATAAATAATAACCTGATGAATGGCTATAGATTAGGGTTACTCGATGGAGGCTTTTTAGCTCTCTAGTGTTCAATTTTTTCTTATACTTTACTTATCCCTCTGCTTTACGCTTTAACATACAATGGAAAAATTTTATCCAAGAAGCTTTATACAGGAAGCTTAAGACAGGAAGTTTAATCAAGTAACGCATCTGTTTTTGCGGCACAAATAAAATCATTTTTATGGAGACCACCAATGGCATGAGTCCAATAGGTGACCGTAACTTTGCCCCACTCTAGTAATATAGAAGGGTGATGAAATTCAGCTTCAGCAAGTTCAGAAACTTTATTCGCATATGCCCAAGCCAGTTTATAGTTTTTAAAAGTAAAAACTCTTTCTAGCATCATGACTTTATCTCTTACCACGGGAGTCCAATCGGGTATTAAGGCGATTAACTCCGCTAATTCTTCATCCGTTACTTTGGGTGCATCACTATGACAAGCTTCACACACTTGTTTTGCTAATTGTTCTGACATTTTTAATTCCTATTTTACTATTT
>JBMYWR010000175.1:0-6698 GCA_049607625.1 Colwellia sp. | reverse complement strand
ATTCTTCAAAGGTTACCGTCCACAGTTCTACTTCCGTACAACTGACATCACAGGTGCTGTAGAGCTTCCTGAAGGTGTAGAAATGGTAATGCCTGGCGACAACCTTAAGTTTGTTGTAGAGCTAATCAACCCAGTAGCGATGGACGAAGGTTTACGCTTCGCAATCCGTGAAGGTGGCCGTACTGTAGGTGCTGGTGTTGTATCTAAAATCATCGACTAATTGATTTTATTTGCAGCTAAACTTGTCTTAACGGCGTTGCGGATACTCATTGACTAGCGTCAACTCCGTGTCCGCGCCTTGTTAACTCATCGCTTAGCAAGCAAATAGTTTTAATTTCATGATGGAAAAAGGTCGCTTATGCGGCCTTTTTTATTTTTAAAGTTTAAATTTTTAACTTTAGATTTCTCAACTTTATAATAATTTAGGTTTTATATGTCTTGGATGTCAACGCTTACATGGGAAGATGCTCAGCGTAGAGCTGAAATACTTGATAGTATTCGTGTTTTCTTTAAAGAAAGAAAGGTAGTAGAAGTAGAAACACCAGCGCTATCGCAAGGAACAATTACCGATGTGCACCTAGATGCATTGTCTTGCGATTATAACTACATGGAAGACAGTTCCCTGAATAAAGCTAGCCGTTTATATTTGCAAACCTCACCTGAATTTCATATGAAAAGGCTATTGGCCTCTGGTTATCAGTCAATATTTCAAATAGCTAAATCTTTTAGGCATGAAGGTGCGGGACGCTTTCATAATCCTGAGTTTACGATGCTAGAATGGTATCGTGTTGGTCTTGATCATTTTGAGTTAATGGATGAAGTTTCAGACTTACTCTGTTTAACGTTAGCGTGTGAAAAGCCTTATAGAATTAGTTATCAAGAAATCTTTAAAGAATGTACAGGCATAGACCCCTTAGCAACTAGCAGGGAACAGTTATCAGCTTATATTAATCTTCATGGCAAGCTAGATAACTGGCTGATTGAAAGCAGCAAAGAGGATGGTGATAATGATATGTTATTACAGTTTATCTTTAGCGAATTTGTTGAAAATCGCATAGGAAGTGATGCCCCTTGCTTCGTATATGACTTCCCCGTATCGCAAGCATCACTTGCTAAAGTATCTAGCCAGGACAAAAAAGTTGCACACCGATTTGAATGTTATTTTCAAGGCATAGAGTTGGCAAATGGCTTTAATGAACTTACTGACGGACAAATTCAGTTAAAAAGATTTAACACCGATAATACGAAAAGATCATCATTAGGCCTTGATAAACGTGCAATAGATGATAATTTTATACAGGCATTAAATGCAGGCATTCCTGATTGTTCAGGCGTTGCTTTAGGTATAGACAGGCTTGTTATGATTGCACTTAGTATCGGTAAAATAGAAAATGTTATTAGTTTTCCAATTAACAATGCATAACATTTGTACGTGCGAATATTGTCAAACCTGCTAAAATATAATCAATATTAATGTTATATTATCTCAAATGTGATATTATTACGCGCTTTTTCGAAGTGAGAAGTTATCGTTTTCGCTTTTATTTATACGTATTTTGTTATTTTCTAAAGGGTTATTATGTTAGATCGCATAGGCATTACAGCAACAACGTTGTGTGGGTTACACTGCTTATTGTTACCGATCCTTTTACCGGTACTTCCATTGATGGGCTTAAGTTTTTTAGCTGATCACACTTGGGAACATATCTTCTTATTACTTACTGCAGTATTAGGAACAGTTGCTTTATTCTCTGGTTTTAAAAAATACCACCGTCGTATATACCCTTTTTATTTGCTATATATTGGCGTAATGCTTTATTGGATAAAGCACGACTTCCCTGAAGCTTATTCTATCTATTTCATCGTAGGTGGTACGTCATTAATTGTTGCGGCACATTTTATTAATTTAAAATTATGTGATTCATGTAAAGAATGTACCGATCATGGTTGTAATAGCTAATACCAATTGAACGCCTTGCCCTGATTCATTTTTCCTATCTACAACAAGATCACAAACTTAATTGAACTGGTATAATAAAACTTATAAGGAGCAACAGGGCTACAAAACGAAAGTTAAACAGCCTCTAGAGTACATCTAGTTCTTTTAGTTTTCTGGTTAACGTATTTCTTCCCCAACCCAATTTCCGTGCAGCCTCTTGCTTATGTCCATGAGTAAAAAATAACGCTCGGTCGAGCAGTATTTTTTCAAATTCAGGTTGTGCTTTTTCTAGAATACCTACTTCACCTTGCAGCAATGCTTTGTCTACCCAAGAGCTTAATGCTGCTTGCCAGCTAGATACTTGAGTACTGGGTACTTTTACATCTTCTGTTAATTCAGGCGGAAGATCTTCAAGTAAAACCTCCTGACCACTAGCCATTACGGTAATGAAACGGCATATATTTTCAAGCTGCCTAACATTTCCTGGCCAAGGGCACTGTCTTAAAAAGTTTGTAGCCGCTTTGCTTAGTGTTTTAGGTTCAACAGCAAGCTCTTCTGCCGCTTGTGTTAAAAAGTGAGAACAAAGCTTATCAATATCTTCTTGGCGTTCACTCAAACTTGGTATTTTAATTCGAATTACATTCAGGCGATGAAACAAATCTTCTCGGAATTCCCCTTCCTTTACTTGCTCTTCCAAATTTTGGTGTGTGGCTGCAATAATACGCACATCGACTTTTACAGGAGAGTGACCACCGACTCGGTAGAACTGTCCATCAGAAAGTACTCGTAACAATCTTGTTTGAATCTCGAGAGGCATATCACCAATTTCATCTAGAAATAATGTGCCACCATGAGCCTGTTCAAATCTACCGTGACGGATAGCATTAGCACCTGTAAACGCGCCTTTCTCGTGACCAAATAACTCTGATTCAATTAAATCCTTAGGGATTGCCGCCATATTTAATGGAATATAAGGGGCTTTTGCTCTTGGGCTATGGTTATGCAATGCGTGAGCAACAAGCTCTTTACCAGTCCCAGATTCACCGTTAATAAGAACGCTGATGCTTGAACGAGAAAGGCGCCCAATAGCTCTAAATACTTCTTGCATGGCAGGAGCCTCGCCGATTAAACCAGTTTGTAGTGAACTAGCCTCATCATTTGTCTGCTTGCTTGCTGCTTTCTTTTCTTGAGCGTGGCTCAGAGCACGTTTTGTTAAATTTACTGCCTCGTCAATATCAAAAGGTTTAGGTAAATATTCAAAAGCCCCTCCTTGATAAGCATTAACCGCGCTGTCTAAATCTGAGTGAGCTGTAATAATAATGACAGGGATATCAGGGTAACGCTTACTTAACTTATCAAGTAAAGCCATACCATCTATGTCTGGCATACGTATATCTGAAATTATCACCTCAGGTTGTGAATGATCTAAGGCGACAAGAAGATTTTCTGCGCTATCGAAAGCCGCTGATGTAATACCTGCACCAGAAAGTGCTTTGTCGATTACCCATCTTATTGAGCTATCGTCATCGACGATCCATACTTGTTCTATATTCATTCGTGTCTCTCTTTTAACGCTTTGTGTCGTTGCAGCTGTCCATCTTTGTAGTTCTGCATCGTTATAGCTTTGTATTGATAAGGAATCCTTGTCTATCTATTTCTATGCCTAATCAATGTCATTGTAGTTAGGAGTTACTGCTTAAAAGGCAGTAAAATAACAAATTCGGTATGACCTGGCTTACTTTCACAGTAAAGTTTTCCTTGATGTTGATTAATTAGCGTTTGTGAAATGGATAGACCAAGCCCTGTGCCGTCACTTCTACCTGAAACCATTGGAAAAAATAAAGTATCCTGTATTTTGTTAGGAATACCAGGACCATTATCAATAATACTGATTTTAAGCGCGAGCTTAATGTGTTTGCCATTTATTAAGGCATTGCTCGTTACTCTGGTTTTTAATCGTATTGTATCGTCAACAGAAATAGCAACGATTGCATTATTTACAATGTTAAGAACCGCTTGTTGTAACTTATCTTCGTCACACTCTATAGATGGTATTGACGGATCATAATCACGAACTAGGTTGAGTTTGTTTTCATGGGAGTAGTTAGCAACTTGGCAAACTTTATCTAGTATGCTGTGAATATTATGTTGTTCAATTTTTGGGAGTTGGTTAGGGCCTAATAGCCTATCTACTAGGTTAGTTAACCTGTCTGATTGCTCGATAATCATTTGCGTATATTCTTGCTGGTTGCTATCTAATTCTTTACTAAGTAATTGGGCCGCACCGCGAAGCCCGCCTAATGGGTTTTTAATTTCATGTGCTAAACCTTTAATTAAATCTCTCGCAGCTACCCATTGAGAATTTTGTGATATTTCAGCGTTAATATGCTTTTGATGATCAATTTGTTTAAATTCGAGCAGTATATAAGGCATGTCATCTATTGAAATGGATGATGCTGTAATTTCTGCAGTAAATTTATAGTGAGAAGTCAGCTTTATTTCTATATCAGCATCGGTAAATTGCTGTTCAGAGTACATGATTTTCTCTAGTCGAGATCTGGTAATGGATGTGCCTGAAAAAATTAACTCGAAAGAAGTACCATAAAGTCCATGAAGACTTTTTATTAACAAAGCTTCAGCGGATGGATTGGCATAAACAATATTAAATTCATTATCAAGTAATAAAAGCGATGTTACTTGTTGCTTAGCAAGTAACTGTTGATAATGGCGTTTAGTTTTTAGAATTTCACTTCGATTGTGTTGCATAAAACCTCTGAGTAAACCATTGCACCAATATTGTGCAACCATATCATACACTAACCTAAAGTATGAAATTACATTTATCTGTTGGGGTACGTAAACAAGACACTTATGTTAAGAGAATTACTTATATCAAAATAATAAAATATCTAATGTTTCTCAGTAACCATCTGTAATTAATTAATATTTTGTAAATCGTTTAGAATAGTTCACAATTATAAAAGAGTAATTAATGTGTTTTGTTTTAATACATTTTTATGGCTAAGAGAAAGGGGATTAGTTTACGCTAGCTCTATGCATATAAAAGGTAATAGGTTTAGATAATGCAATTACCTTGCCCTTTTCGCTGATGAGCTTTAATTGGAGTTGGTGTTCGCCACGATCTACATTTTTTAAAGAAAACATGGTGTGACTTTGAGGTTTGTTGTAGTTCTTACCATCGAGTAATAATTGAATTTTCAGCCCGCTTTTAAAAATAGGCTGTACAGTCCCGCTAACAAATACACTCCCTGTATTATCTCTTATAGTGGCATTATCTTTAGGTAATTTGATTTTTACATCGTAATTATCGCTAATTACTTGTTTTTCTGTGTCTAATAAGGTGGAATCGATAGATTTAGTGACTTTAATAACGTTTTCAGGGGCGTGCTGAACCTCTTTTGCACCAGGCTTTGGCGTATCAGAAAAGACGAGTTCTCCTTGCGTATTACGCCATACATAAATTTTTGTTTGGTCAGCAAGGACTGAACCAGACAAAAATATCACCATAAAAGCTGCTAAAAAATATTTATTCATTAAGAAAACCTATTCCGTTGGTTGTCCGTATTTAATAAAAAAGTTATAAGTTTGTACAACATACAAGTATATACATATTAATAGCCTAAACAAGCTTAATTATTAAACAGCAAACTGGTTGGAGGTTTAAAACATCGTTTAGTGCAGTAATCATAATTTGCAGACGTAAAAAAAGCTCACCTTAGTGAGCTTTTTTATGCGTTAAACGTTAAAGGTTAAACGTTAATTATACGCTGTAGTACATATCAAATTCTACAGGGTGAGTTGTTGAGTTTAAAAGCTCAATTTCTTCACGCTTAAGTCCGATATAGGCATCTATCATGTCATTATCCATAACACCACCAGCTGTTAAGAAGTCTCTATCAGCTTCTAGAGCGTCAAGTGCTTCTTCAAATGAAGAGGCTACTTGCGGTATTGCAGCTGCTTCTTCTGCTGGTAAGTCGTATAAATCTTTATCCATCGCATCACCAGGGTGAATCTTGTTTTTAATTCCGTCAAGGCCAGCCATTAACATAGCTGAGAATGCTAAGTAAGGGTTCGCAGTAGGATCTGGGAAGCGAACTTCGATACGTGTTGCTTTAGGAGTCGGAACTACTGGAATACGAATTGAAGCAGAACGGTTACGTGCAGAGTATGCAAGCATTACAGGTGCTTCGAAACCAGGAACAAGACGTTTGTATGAGTTAGTCGACGCATTAGTGAAAGCGTTTAAAGCTTTAGCATGCTTGATAATACCACCAACATAGTAAAGTGCAGTTTCAGATAAACCGCCGTACTTGTCGCCAGAGAATAAGTTAACACCGTCTTTCGCTAAAGATTGGTGAACGTGCATACCCGTACCGTTATCACCAACAAGAGGTTTAGGCATAAAAGTAGCTGTTTTACCGTAAGCGTGTGCTACGTTGTGTACAACGTATTTGTAAATTTGAACTTCATCAGCCTTTTTAACCATTGTATTAAAGCGACAAGCAATTTCGTTCTGACCACAAGTAGCAACTTCATGGTGATGAGCTTCAACAACTAAGCCCATATCTTCCATTACTAAACACATTGCAGAACGTAAATCTTGTGAAGAATCTACAGGAGATACTGGGAAGTAACCGCCTTTAACACCTGGACGGTGACCCATGTTACCTTCTTCGTATTCAGTACCTGAGTTCCAAGCCGCTTCTTTATCATCAATTTTGTAGAAAGAACCGCTCAT
>JBMYWR010000174.1:0-6768 GCA_049607625.1 Colwellia sp. | reverse complement strand
ACCATAGCAATAATAATAGCTTGCTTAATGGTTAATGCTTTTGAGCCAACCGATGTTCCCATAGCATTAGCTACATCGTTAGCACCTATACCCCAAGCCATAAAGAAGCCAACAAGCGCGGCCATAATGACAAAAGTAGAACCGTGAGTTAATAAAATTTCCATGAGTACGCCCTACTTTCTAGCTAAAAGAATTTCTAAACGTGCACCGACACGCTCAGCAAGGTCTGCTAAATCGCCTACCCAGTCAATTATTTGATACAAAAACATAACATCTATCGGGTTAAGTTCGCCTTCAATGCTCATTAAGTCTTTGCGTAATACGATTTGCATACCGTCTGTTTCATCTTCTATTGCGTCTAATTGAGTAATCATTTTCTCAACAAGCGCTAATTCACGACCTCTAAAGCCTGTCTCTAATAAATCATCAAGTTCATTAATGGCTTCAGCAGCTTTATCTGTCGCATCAATACAACGTTCTAAGTATTTATCAAATGAGGCTTGTAATTTCTCAGGAATTTCTAACTTCCTACCTAAAACTCTACCCGCGATATCTTTCGCTTTATTCGCTATTTTATCTTGTTGCGTTAACAACTCTAATAAATCTGCGCGATCAATCGGCATAAACAACCCGCCTGGTAGCCCTAATCTTAACTCTCGTTTTAATGCGTCGGCATCTTGCTCAAGTTTAGAGAGCTTACGACGGATTTTGGCAGCTTCTGACCAATTTTTACTAGTAACAGCGCCAAAGAAAGGGATAAGTTGTTTACTACATTTTACCGTTATTCTTATGTGCTTCTCTAACGGTTTAATGGGTGATTTTGCAAATACACCCAATATCGAGTTTTTAGCCATGATGGATTCCAGTTTCTCGTTTAGTTTTAATTTAATACTAACTACATATTGATGGAAAGGATTATATGATAGTTTTATGACAGTTTTGTGACGGTTTTATTTCAGCCTGTTTACTTGTTCAAAAACACTACAAAAAAAATATTTAATATAATAAAATCAGCTCGTTATTAATTTAAAAAATTTACTTTTGGTTTTATCAAACAATATCATTCGTATGAAATGTTCACATAAATGAGTTCAAAAACATAAAAATCACTCAAATTATAATGATGATAAATTGATTCTCATTGAGTATATGCCCCATATAACTTTTTGACAAGCCAAGAAAACCACCACACCACATACAAAAAATAACGTATTGATATAAAGCAAAAATAGCACAAAAAAAGCAGGGTGAATTACAAAGTAACACTGCTCACTCCTAAAAAATAGTATTGATGAGGAAAGGCTTTTACATTAATGCACAAGCTTATTGCTGAACGACTTATAAATTAACACTTAACACTTAACACTTAACACTTAACACTTAACACTTAACAAACTTAAATTTTTGATAAAAAAAAGCCACACTAATGCAACTTAGTATGGCTATTTTAATTATTTATTGTTTTTGAAAAACTAAGTGCGCTCTACATTAAGTCGAGCTCATCAGGATCAGAGCCAGATAAGGTAACTCCTGATAAAGCCCCTGAACCACCTTCTTCTCCACTGCGTAACTTAATCATCAAACGTAAATCGTTAGGTGAATCAGCATGATGGATTGCATCGGCATAAGTAATTAGGCTTTGTTGATACTGATTAAATAAAGCTTGGTCGAAAGTCTGCATACCTAATTCATTAGATTTTTCCATAACTTCCTTGATACTTCCTACTTCACCTTTTTTAATGAGTTCACTGATGTAAGGAGAGTTAAGTAAAATTTCTATTGCGGCAACACGACCCGTGCCGTCACGAGTAGGAATTAATTGCTGTGCGATAATTCCTCGAAGGTTTAGGGCTAAATCAAATAATAATTTACTATGCTGATCTGAAGGAACTAAATGCATTATACGGTCAATTGCTTGGTTAGCATTATTGGCATGAAGCGTCGCGATACATAAATGCCCTGTTTCAGCAAAGCTTAATGCGTGTTCCATCGTTTCTCGATTACGAATTTCACCAATTAAAATAACATCAGGTGCTTGTCGTAAGGAACTCTGTAATGCCGCTTCAAACGATTCAGTGTCTAAGCCAACTTCCCTTTGTGTAATCATAGAACGAGCATGTTCATGAACATACTCTAGGGGATCTTCAATGGTAAGAATGTGACCTTTAGAGTTTCTATTACGATAACCTATTAATGAGGCCATTGACGTTGACTTACCCGTACCCGTACCACCAACGAAAAGAACCAAACCACGTTTAGACATCACAACATCTTTTAAAATAGATGGGAGACCCAAAGCATCGACATCTGGAATTTCTGTTACAATGCGGCGAATAACCATCCCTGCTTTATCTCTTTGCCAAAAAGCAGACACACGAAATCGTCCAATACCATCTAATTCAATAGCAAAGTTACACTCTTTGTCGTTTTCGAAAACCTTTTTTTGTTTTTCATTCATGGCTTCATGAACAAGTTCAAGCGAGTCTTCACCGGTAAGTACATAATCACTAAGTGGCTGTAGTTCACCATTTATTTTTGCACTTACTGGTAATTTGGCTGTAATGAATAAATCTGATGCGTCATGATCTATCATTTTTCTTAAATAATCTTCAAATTCCATGTTCCACCCTTTCACTGGTATTGTATTGCATTGATTCTGCTGTTTATTATTATGATGAGTAACCTACCATTTATTGTTAGGTTACTTTTATTTAAGACAAACTATAGATTAAAAGCCAGAAAATTGATTTTTATCAACCGCTTTTTCCATCGCTGCACCTTTGGTTATAACGCCTCGATTAACTAAATTTTGTAAACACTGATCCATTGTCTGCATGCCATGTTGCATACCGGTTTGAATAGCAGAATACATTTGCGCTATTTTATCTTCACGGATCAGGTTACGAATAGCGGGAACACCAATCATAATTTCATGGGCAGCAACACGTCCCCCACCAACACGTTTGATAAGCGTTTGTGAGATAACGGCTCTTAACGATTCTGATAACATTGAACGGACCATCGATTTTTCGGCTGCAGGAAATACATCGATAATACGGTCTATGGTTTTAGGAGCAGAGGTTGTATGAAGTGTACCAAATACTAAGTGGCCTGTTTCTGCCGCTGTCATTGCAAGACGTATTGTTTCTAAGTCTCGCATTTCACCAACAAGAATAACATCAGGATCTTCACGAAGTGCTGAACGTAATGCCGCTTCAAAGCTCAATGTGTCTCGATGAACTTCACGTTGGTTAATGAGACATTCTTTGTTTTCATGAACGAATTCAATAGGGTCTTCTATGGTTAGAATATGATCTTTTTTATGCGCATTTATATAATCTACCATGGCAGCAAGTGTGGTTGATTTACCTGAGCCTGTTGGCCCAGTAACTAATACTAAGCCTCTAGGCGTGTCAGATATATCTCTAAAAATATCAGGACAACCTAACTCATCAAGTGTTTTTATAATACTAGGAATGGTACGAAATACAGCTGCCGGACCTCTATTTTGATTAAAGGCATTAACCCTGAAACGCGCTAGACCGGGAATTTCGAATGAGAAATCGACCTCTAAGTTTTCTTCATATTCTTTTCGTTGCCTATCGTTCATGATATCGTAAACTAAACCGTTAACATCTTTAGCATCAAAAGCTGGAATTTGGAGTTTTCTAACATCACCATCAATACGGATAGAAGGTGGAGCTCCCGTTGATAAATGTAAGTCGGACGCATCGTGCTCTACACTGTATGCAAGTAATTCTGTAATATCCATAAAAGCCTCTAATAATTTTTTTTAATTTATGTTAACTAAATTTACAATGAAAAATGGTAAAAATGACAAATATAAAAAATAATCTTGATAAGATTAAAGCCCAAATTCAACTTGCTTGCCAATTAAAAGACAAACAAAGTTGCCCTGAAACTCAAGAAAAAGTAAGTTTATTAGCTGTAAGTAAAACCAAACCAGCCTCTGACGTAGAACAAGCCTATGAAGAGGGGCAATACGATTTTGGTGAAAATTACCTTCAAGAATCGCTTGATAAAATTAAAGCCCTTGAACACTTACCTTTAATTACATGGCACTTTATTGGTCCTATTCAATCGAATAAAACCAAACAAATCGCTCAAAATTTTTCTTGGGTGCATAGTGTTGACCGCGAAAAGATTGCATATCGCTTAAATGAACATTTATCGAATGATTTACCTTTAACTTGTCATAAAACTAATCATCAAGATACTCTGCTAAACGTTTGTTTACAAGTGAATATTAGTGAAGAAGCATCAAAATCAGGGGTTTCTTTAGAGGATGTATTTTCTTTAGCCAATACGGTGGATAATTGTGATAAACTTGTTTTGCGTGGGATTATGGCAATCCCCGCTAAAAATTCCTCGGTTGATGTTTATGAAAAAATGCAGACACTTTATTTAAAGCTTAAAGCCAAATACCCTACGGTAGATACATTATCGCTAGGCATGTCTAATGATTTAGAAATAGCCATACAGCATGGTTCAACCATGGTAAGAGTGGGTAGTGCTATTTTTGGTGAAAGAGGGTAAGTTATCCATATTTTATACCTTATAGTTTAAGGTCTGTTAATATTTAAAAAAATTTATACTGGCAACCTTGAATAAATACTTATAACTAACAGCTGTTTCATGTCAGCTTGCAGCCATTAAAATTAAAGTTAAAAGAAAATATATTATGAATAAAATAGCGTTTATTGGTGCAGGAAATATGGCAAGTGCCATTATTAGTGGGTTAGTATCAGCTAATACCGATGCAAGAAATATTATTGTTTCCAACCCCTCCCCTGAAAAAAGAGAGTATTTAGCTGATAATTTTAATATCCATCAAACCTCAGACAATATTGAAGCAGCTCAATTTGCTGATGTCATTGTTTTGTGTGTTAAACCACATTTTATAGCACAGGTTTGCCAACAAATTTGTGCATCGATGGATATCAGTGATAAGTTATTTATTTCAGTTGCAGCAGGAACCACCGTCGAACAAATACAACAAGCTCTTGTGAAAAATTCACAGCAAACAGCAGTAAATCAAGCTGTCACAATAAAAAGCCCTGTTGTTAGAGTAATGCCTAATACCCCTTCTCAAATAGGTTTAGGTATGAGTGGTCTTTTTGCCTCTGCAGAAGTAAGTCAACAACAAAAACAAGTAGCAAATGAATTACTCTGCGCTGTTGGGAAAGTTATTTGGCTAGATAAAGAAGATCAAATTAATGACATTATTGCTGTGGCTGGCTCTGCACCGGCTTATTTTTTCTTATTTATGGAAGCGATGGAAAAGCATGCTCAAGCACTTGGCTTTAATGCGCAAGAAAGCAGAATGCTAGTTCAGCAAACAGCCTTAGGCGCTGCACAAATGGTAGAGCAAAACGATATAGCCATTAGTATATTAAGAGAGAATGTTACTTCTAAAGGAGGGGCGACTTTTGCCGCATTAGAACAATTTAGACACGATAACTTAGATGTTATGGTAAAAGATGCCATGAATGCAGCTATCACTCGCTCGCAAGAAATGGCTAAAGAAAGTTAGAGACTTTTAGCTAAGTCACAAAATAATTTAATGAGAAGTTAAAACTGCTTATTTCGGAGAAAAAATGGAAGCTATTGTTTATTTATTAAGGTTTGTTTTCGATGCATTATTAATGCTACTTATCGTTCGTTTTTGGTTACAGTGGGTTAAGGCTGATTTTTATAACCCGTTAAGTCAGTTTGTGGTAAAACTTACTAACCCTTTGGTTGTGCCAATTCGTAAGGTTATTCCTGGGCTTGGTGGGTTAGATTTAGCGACCCTTCTTTTGGCCTATGTTGTGGCTACATTAAAGTTTGTAACTTTAGCCGCGGTTTCGGGCGAAAGCTTAGGGATTTTAGCTTTTTATATCGGCCTTCTGGTGCTTATTAAACAAGCCGGGGTTATGCTATTTTTTATTATGATTATCGTCGCCATAATGAGTTGGGTAGTTCAAGGCTATAACCCGACGATGATGGTACTTCAACAACTGATCGACCCTCTTTTACGCCCTATTAGAGCGATTATTCCTAATTTAGGTGGTCTAGATATTTCAATGATTATCGCCTTCTTATTAATGAACGTACTAAATATTATACTTTCTAATTCGGTTCCTTATTGGGCCGCTTTATAAGAACCACATTAAATTTATTGGAAATAAAAATGACAAAACTTGCCTATAACTCAATTATCTTTATGTTATTCATACTCGGCACTTCACTGCTTAATATGAATAATGCCTTTGCAGAAAACATGCAAAAACTATCAAATTGGGATGTTCATTATATAGCGTTAGACTCAACTTTTATTACCCCTGAAGTTGCTAAAGCATATCAAATATCCAGAAGTCGCTATAACGCACTCGTTAATATTTCGGTGCTTGATAATAGCAAAGCGGGTAAACCTGCAAAGCATGTAAGTATAATAGGAACCGCTAAGAATAATTTAGGCCAATTTAAAACCTTAGAGTTTAGCGAAGTAACAGAAGGTGATGCTATTTACTATCTAGCACAAGTAGCAGTTAACAACGAGGAAACAGTCCATTTTTCTTTAGAAATATCTGATGGTACAAAAACACAAACGTTGAAGTTTTATCAGAAATTTTATATTGATTAGATAAAACACGCTTACCCTTGAAACCGCTAAGTAAACTTGGTCAGCGCAACTCAACGCTGGCCATATTAATACCAATTTCAATTAATATGTGATCATTTCTACTTGTTAAAATCACCAACTAC
>JBMYWR010000173.1:0-6775 GCA_049607625.1 Colwellia sp. | reverse complement strand
AAGTAATAAGTAATAAGTAGAAAGTAGTAGTAACTAATAATAAATAATAATCCGTGGTAGTAAATGTTATGACGATTGAATTTGATCCAACAGAGCACCCTCATCGAAGATATAACCCTTTAATTGATGAATGGGTGTTAGTTTCACCTCATCGCGCCAAGCGCCCGTGGCAAGGGCAGGTTGAAAAGCTCGATGAAGAGCAAAAGCCTGCTTATGATAAGTCATGCTTTCTTTGCCCTGGTAATACCAGGATTAATGGTGAAGTGAATGATTATTACCAAAAAACCTTTGTTTTCAAGAACGACTTTGCTGCCATAAAAGAAGATACTCCTGTTGTTAGTACAGATGATCCGCTTTTTAAAATGGCGACAGAGCAAGGTGAAAGTCGAGTTATCTGTTTTTCCCCTGATCACAGTAAAAGCTTACCTGAATTAGCAATAAGCGAACTTGTTAATGTAGTAGACACCTGGCAAGCACAGTGTGAAGAGCTAGGCGCGCTTTATACCAATGTACAAGTTTTCGAAAATAAAGGGAGTACGATGGGGTGTTCAAACCCGCATCCGCATGGTCAAATTTGGGCGCAACAACAAATTCCTACCTTAGTAATGAAAAAGCAAAATGCCCAACAAGCCTACTTAAAACAACACGGTAGCAACCTATTACAAGATTACGTTAAAAAAGAAGTGATCAATAAAGAAAGAGTCGTTGTACAAAATGATGACTGGGTAGTTGTTGTTCCTTATTGGGCTGCCTGGCCTTTTGAAACCTTAGTGTTACCTCGTTTTTCGGTCTCACGTATGACGGATTTAACAACAGAACAAAAACAGAGCTTGGCAGATATTTTAAAGCAAATAACCATAAAGTATGACAACTTATTTGAATGCAGTTTTCCTTATTCTATGGGGTGGCACGGCGCGCCGTTTGATGGACAGTCACACGAAGAATGGACACTACACGCAAGTTTTTTACCTCCTTTATTACGTTCAGCAACGGTACGTAAGTTTATGGTGGGTTATGAAATGATGGCTGAAGCACAGCGAGACCTTACCGCAGAGCAAGCAGCACAAAGACTTAGAGATGCATCAAGTAGACATTATAAGGAGAGCAATTCATGAGTGAGTCAATATCTTGTGAACAACACACTTTAGCAGCAGATTTATTTGAAAAGCAGTTTGAAAAACAACCACAATTAGTTTGCCATGCACCAGGTCGTGTCAATATTATTGGTGATCATACCGATTATAACGATGGTTTCGTTTTACCTGCCGCTATAAATTTTGGTACGACTATCGCTGCATCAGCGCGAGAGGATAGGGTAGTAAAGGTTTATGCCCATGACTGTGACAAACAAGTCAATGAGTTTAACTTAGATGACATAAAATTCGATCAAAACATGATGTGGAGTAATTATGTTAAAGGAACTTTACAAGCTTTGTTAAAGCACGCTCCTCATATAAAAGGTGCAGATATGGTGGTAACAGGTAATGTTCCCCAAGGAGCAGGTTTAAGTTCGTCAGCAAGTTTTGAAATAGCCATATTAAATGCGTTTTATAAGCTATATAACCTTGACTTAAATGGAGTTGATGCCGCTTTGTTAGGTCAAAAAGCAGAAAACGACTTTGTTGGCTGTAATTGCGGCATCATGGATCAGTTAATTTCAGCAATGGGTTTAAAAAATAACGCCATGCTTTTAGATTGTGAAAATTTATCTTTTGAAGATGCGCCTATTCCCGAAGACCTCGTTCTTTTTATCGTTAATTCAAACGTTAAACGCGGCTTAGTTGACAGCGAGTACAACTTAAGAAGAGAGCAATGTGAGCAAGTCGCCCAGCACTTTAATGAAAAAGCGTTAAGAGGCGTAACATTAGCGCAACTTAATAGCGAAAAAGCTAATATTGATGCTGTGCTTTTTAAGCGTGCTCATCATGTTATTACAGAGAATAATAGAGCAGTAGCAACACTCGCTGCTTTAAAAAATAATGACATGACAACGATAAGTAAAGCGATGAAAGCTTCACACTTATCTTTAAAAGATGACTTTGAAGTAACCACTAAAGAGATGGACGGCTTAGTAGATATCATCGGTGAGGTGATAGGCGAAAAAGGCGGGGTTAGAATGACAGGTGGTGGTTTTGGAGGCTGTGTTGTTGCATTAGTACCTAAGACAATGATTGAACAGGTAACAGAAGCCGTAAATTCAAGCTATGAAGCTAAATACAACTTGAAACCAACGATTTATTTATGCAATGCAACACAAGGCGCTTTTAGATGATACATTTGACGGAAATCGTGTCATAGTAAAAACAAGAGTAAAAAGCTAAAAGTAAAAAGAACACGCGTTAGTATGTAAGACGATTAGCAGAAAAATAATTCACAATAACTAAAATTAAAAACAATAAAAAGGTAACAATGATGGACTTTACAACAAAACTGGGGACTATAGACACGACTATATTCATTGTCTATGTATTGGGCTTACTATGCCTAGCGCTATGGATTTCAAGAAGCGAGAAAAAAGAAGGCGCCAATACCGAAGATTATTTCTTAGCTGGTAAAGCGCTTCCTTGGTGGGCAATAGGGGCCTCTTTAATTGCCGCTAATATTTCAGCAGAGCAAATTATTGGTATGTCTGGCTCGGGTTATGCCATAGGTCTTGCTATTGCCTCATATGAATGGATGGCAGCAATCACCTTGGTACTTGTTGGTAAATACATGTTGCCTATTTTCTTAGAAAATAAAATTTTTACTATGCCACAGTACTTAGAGCAACGTTTTGACAGTAAAGTAAAAACTACCATGTCAATTTTTTGGTTAGCGGTTTATACCTTTGTTAATTTAACCGCTGTTCTTTGGTTAGGTGGTTTAGCTATTGAAACGGTAGCAGGCGTTGACTGGATGGTAGGCATGATTTTCCTTGCTGTATTCTCAGTTGCTTACTCTCTATACGGCGGCCTTAAAGCGGTTGCGTTTACCGATATTTTACAGGTTGTATTATTAGTGTTTGGTGGTTTGTTATTATCTTACCTAGCACTAGATGCTGTTGCAGATGGTCAAGGGGTTTTAGCCGGTTTTGGTATTTTAACAGAGCAAATGCCTGAACATTTCGATATGATTTTAAGCCCAGACAGTGATCATTATATGAGCTTGCCGGGTATTTCGGTACTTATTGGTGGTATGTGGGTAATGAACTTTAGTTACTGGGGTTTTAACCAATACATTATTCAACGTGCACTTGCAGCCAAAGATATTAAAGAAGCACAAAAAGGTATCGCTTTTGCGGCCTACCTTAAATTGTTAATGCCAATTATTGTTGTTTTACCAGGTATTGCAGCGGTTGTACTTTATCCTACATTAACTTCACCAGACCAAGCTTATCCATCGATGATGGCGCTAATGCCTGTGGGTATTAAAGGACTTGTTTTTGCTGCTTTAGTTGCAGCCATTGTTTCATCACTTGCTTCAATGACAAACAGTATCTCAACGATTTTCACCATGGATCTTTACACACGATTCAAGCCTGAAGCTTCTCAACAACACTATGTAAAAGTTGGCCGTATCGCTTCTTTAGTTGCTTTATGTATTGCTTTAGTGGTTGCACAACCTTTACTAGGTAAGTTTGATCAAGCCTTCCAGTACATTCAAGAGTTCACAGGTTTCTTCACACCGGGTATTGTGGTTATTTTTGTTATGGGTATGTTCTGGAAAAGAGCCACTTCTATGGGTGCACTCTCTGCCGCAATTGGCTCTGCAGCGTTCTCATTAATTTTGAAGTTTGCATGGCCAGCGCTTCCATTTATGGACCGTGTAGGCTTGGTGTTCTTATTGTGTTTAGGCCTATGTTATGTCGTCTCTATAATGGGCAAACCTAACACAACAGATAGCAGCGTAAGCTTAGAGAAAGTAAGTTTTGATACAGCATCTTCGTTCAATATTGCATCGCTAGGTATCATCATTATTCTCATCGCGCTTTATACAACTTGGTGGTAAAATTATCGAAATAACATCTATTTAAATGACATTAGTAGTAGATGTTTGTAAGGGCCAAAATTTGGCCCTTACTGTTTTAAAGGATTAGCAATTTTAGAGAGGAAATAATGCAAGTATTAGTTACAGGCGGTGCAGGCTATATTGGTTCACACACTGTTTTATCCTTGTTAGAGAATAATATCGAGGTTGTGGTTTTTGACAATCTAATTAACTCGAGCATCGAATCACTTAACCGCGTTGAAAAGTTAACAGGTAAGTCTATTCACTTCGTTAAAGGTGATATTCGAGACAAACCAGCGCTTGATGAACTTTTTAAGCAGTATTCAATTGATGCTGTCATTCATTTTGCAGCACTAAAAGCCGTAGGTGAATCGTCACAAATCCCTTTAAGTTATTATGAAAATAACGTACATGGCTCTGTTTGTTTATTAGAAACGATGCAACAGCACAAAGTAAACAACTTCATCTTTAGTTCATCAGCGACAGTTTATGGTGAAGAAAATGATGTGCCATATGTTGAAACAATGAAGCTAGGTACACCATCAAGCCCTTATGGCGCTTCGAAAGTCATGGTAGAAAGAGTACTTGCTGATTTAGCGTTAAGCGATAAAAATTTCAGAGCGGTTTCACTACGTTATTTTAATCCTATCGGAGCTCATGAAAGTGGCCAAATAGGAGAAGATCCAACCGGTATCCCAAATAATTTATTACCGTTTGTTGCACAAGTTGCGGTAGGAAAAAGAGATAAATTAAGTATTTTTGGCGATGATTACCCAACACGAGACGGAAGCTGTGAACGAGATTACCTACACGTTTGTGATTTAGCACAAGGCCATGTGGCAGCGTTAGAATGGTTAAATAACCATAAAGAGTTTCAAGGGGTGGAAGCATTTAACTTAGGTACAGGAAATGGAACATCTGTTTTCGATATCGTCAAAGCTTTCGAAAAAACCATTAATAATAAAATTCCATACGAAGTTTCTCCAAGAAGAGAAGGTGATTTACCCGCTTTTTGGGCAAATGCTACTAAAGCCAATAAAGCATTAAACTGGCATGCTAGCAGAAGCTTAGAAGCGATGATGGAAGACACATGGCGTTGGCAGTCAAATAACCCTGATGGATACACAAACTAATGAGTAGCGAACAGCCGAAACTTGAACATATTACCTTAAAGAACCTGCAAGGGATGTCGGTAGCATTAACAAATTTTGGTGCTCGCATAACGGCTATTAATTTCCCTGTACAAGGCGTCTGTAAGCCTATGGTGTTAGGTTACGATAGCCTTGATGGTTTCCTCGATGATCCATTCTATTTAGGCGCTACATGTGGCAGGGTTTGTAATCGTGTTGCTGGAGGGCGTTTTCAAATAGCAGGGCAGACATATCAATTACCGCAAAACGATGGTGAGAACTGTTTACATGGCGGTATTGAAAACTTCTCATTTCGCTATTGGGCTATCGATGAAGAGACACTTTCAGACACATTCGTAAGGTTCAAGTTACTATCGCAAGACGGTGATCAAGGTTTTCCTGGAGAGCTGTCTATCAGTGTCACTTATCAATTGAATGACGATAACGCATTAAGCATTCAATATGAAGCCAACACACATAAGACCACAGCAGTTAACATGACTAACCATGCTTATTTTAATTTGGGTGAAGACAATTGTTTAGACTTACATTTACAGTTGTTTTCTCATGAGATCTTAGAAATAGATCAACAGAATATCCCTACAGGCAATATGCTAAGCGTTGAAAATACACCTTTTGATTTTACTAAGGAAGTCTTATTTTCTAGCTCAAGTCCTAATTCAAGTTATAGTCCAAGTTCTAGCTATAGAACGATAGGGCAGCACTTCAACACAGAGGATAGTAATGGGGAGAGTTTAAGTAAAGGTTTTGATCATTGCTTTGTTTTAGAGCAGAAGCTTCTAGAGTCAACTACTTCAAGTAATGATCTCTTATCAAAACCTAGCGCTATTTTAACCTCATTAAAAAATAAAATACGTTTGTCGTTATTTACCGACCAAAATGCAGTTCAATTTTATACCGGATATTATCTAGATAAGCCATTTAGTGCTTTTAAAGGGCTTTGTCTAGAAGCACAAAACCATACCGATGCAGAAAATCACGCTCATTTTCCAAGTAATATACTTGAGCCTAACAATACGTACAAAAAGCATATAGTGTATCAATTCGATGCGATCACTTAGATACCAACCGTTACAGTGATTAGTGACTAGTACGTTTTGCCCGCAGATGACGCAGATAAGAGCGGATGAGTAACTAGACACTAGAAATTTGTTGTTAAGGACTTAAGTACTAAAACTAAATACTTGAGGGTTAGACCGGACAGTAAAAAGTACTTTATTTGTTTCTTACCCTCTGTTCAGGGCTTGTGTCTAATCTTAGTGTCAGAGCAAAACGAGCTTATTTCTTGACCTACTAAAAACTTCACGGCTAAAGCACGTTCCTACAAAAAATGATTAACACAGGTGCTTATTGAACCTGTAGGAGTCGGCTTTAGCCACGATCTCTTTTGGTTGTGTGCATTGAAATCATTCACGGCTAAAGCACGTTCCTACAAAAGTGATTAGCCCAAACTCCTAAAGCACAGGTGTTTGGTAAACCTGTAGGAGTCGGCTTTAGCCACGATCTCTTTTGGTTGTGTGCATTAAAAACATTCACGGCTAAAGCACGTTCCTACAAAAGTGATTATCACAGGTGCTTATTGAACCTGTAGATACTCTGTTTAAAGGCAAGCTTTTTTATGTTCAGAACTAAAAAGC
>JBMYWR010000172.1:0-6778 GCA_049607625.1 Colwellia sp. | reverse complement strand
CTCTTATGGCTTTGTGTATTAAAAAAATTCACGGCTAAAGCACGTTCCTACAAAAGTGATACACACTGCTGAACTGTGGGCAAAATAGGCCTTAAGCTCTCTTTTTCTCTAGGCGACATTGATGCAATAAAGGCTCGGTGTAACCATTAGGTTGGTTAATGCCATCAAAAATTAACGCACAAGCTGCTTTAAATGCGATGTTATCTTCAAAGTCATCTGACATGGCTTGATATAAACTGTCATCTGCATTTTGTTCATCAACAATTTTAGCCATTTTTTTAAGGCTTGCTAATACATCATCTTTGCTACAAATACCGTGAAGTAACCAGTTAGCGATATGCTGACTAGAAATACGTAAAGTGGCTCTATCTTCCATTAAACCAACGTTATTGATATCAGGCACTTTAGAGCAACCAACACCTTGGTCAACCCAACGCACAACATAACCTAAAATACCTTGAGCATTGTTATCGAGCTCTTGTGTTATTTCATCTTTAGTCCAATTAGTATCTTCAGCTAATGGAATCGTTAAAATATCATCCAAATTAGCAGGCTCTCTTTTCATTAACTGTTGCTGTAATGAAAACACATCAACCTTATGATAATGCAGAGCATGCAATGTTGCTGCTGTAGGAGAAGGGACCCAAGCAGTATTTGCACCAGCCTCTACATGGTTAATTTTAGTTGCGATCATATTGGCCATTTGATCAGGAATAGGCCACATGCCTTTACCTATTTGTGCTTTTTGGCTAAACCCACATGCTAGACCGATATCAACATTATTATTCTCATAGGCGCCTATCCATGGGGTAAGTTTAATGTCGCCTTTTCTTGCCATTGGACCTGCAGCCATTGAAGTATGAATTTCATCACCCGTTCTATCTAAGAAGCCTGTATTAATGAAAACAACTCTATCTTTAGCACTATGAATACAGTTCTTTAAATTAATGCTGGTACGACGTTCTTCATCCATAATGCCCATTTTGATAGTATTTCGAGGTAAAGAAAGTGCATCTTCTACACGTGAGAATAACGTGTCAGCAAACTTCACTTCTTTAGAGCCGTGCATTTTAGGTTTTACAATATAAATAGAAGCTTGAGTAGAGTTTTTAAGTTCATTTTCACGTTTTATGTCATGCAGTGCGATAAGCGAGGTGATCATCGCATCCATAATACCTTCTGGAACTTCATTGCCTTGACTATCTATAATGGCATTGTTTGTCATTAAATGACCCACATTACGCACAAACATTAAACTTCTGGCCTTTAAATGAATGCACTCCCCATTAAGTGTATTAACAGGTTTATCTTTATTCATTTTACGCGTAAATGTTTTACCTTGTTTATTAATGTCTGTGCTTAAAGTACCTTGCATCAAACCAAGCCAGTTTTGATAAGCCAATACTTTATCTTCACCATCAACAGCTGCTACAGAGTCTTCACAATCCATAATAGTGGTTAAGGCCGACTCAAGCCTTACATCGCTTACACCTGCTGCATCAGAGCTGGCAATAGCGCTTTTGGCATCAAAAATAATTTCAATATGTAAATTATTATGCTTAAAAACAAGCGAATTAAATTGATCTTTTTCACCGCTATAACCAACGAAGGCCGTGTTATCTTGCAGTTGTGTTTGCTCACCATTACTTAGTTCGATAACCAGTTGGCTTTCGGTTAATCTATATTTTACAACATCTTTATGACTACCTGTTGCCAGAGGAAGGCTTTCATCTAAAAACGTTTTGGCAAACCCAATAACGCGCTTTCCGCGTATTTCGTTGTAACCTTTACCTGCTTTTCCACCGTCTGCATCACTGATAACATCACTACCGTACAAAGCATCATATAGGCTTCCCCAGCGTGCATTAACCGCATTAAGTGCAAACCGAGCATTCATTATAGGAACCACCAATTGTGGGCCCGCAATAGAGGCTAATTCAGCATCTACACTTTCAGTTGTAATAGCGAAGTCATCAACAACAGGCTCTAGGTAATTAATTTCTTGTAAGAAAGATTTATAGCGGCCAAAGTTAAATTTTTGCCCTAAATTAGCTTTATGCCATATATCTATTTTCTCTTGAAACGCATCTCGTTCAATAAGTAGTGCTTTATTTTCACTTGATAAATCATGAATTATTTTAGAAAAGCCTTGCCAAAATGTTTCTGAATTAATTCCTGTATTTAAAAGCGCATGATCTTCAATAAATTGATAAAGTGTTTCATTAATTTGTAAGTTTTCACGCTGTACGGTATTTGACGTTGCTATCATAACAAGAATTCCTGGTAGTTATTTTTAGTGAATAAGGTGTAATTTGCCTAGCTTCTTAGTTGAACTCATTAAGTTAGAATAAGTTAAGTTAAGCTATCTCTTAAACCGAGTTCAGGTTAAGTATTAAGAAGCATTCTAGATGATTACGACTTTAATAATAATCCTCTTAGATTAATGTTTGGTATAAATACAGTGAATAAAACTCCCGCTTGGTAATTATTTTATGTATAAAGGTGGTGAGCCAAAATTAACTTACTGAAAAAAATGTCTTGAAGATATTGTTTTATTTAATGGGGAAATAAAGGGATGTTTTTAATTTGTTGTTATTAAAAGAGTTTAATAAGTGTTGGAATAAGTAAAGGTGAAATCAAGGCCGTTAATAACCCTGAGAATATTAATGCGAGGGAGCTATAAGCTGCGTGAATGTAACTAACTTTAACCATTGCAGCGCTTCCAATGACATGGCTAGCAGCCCCAACGGCTAAACCTTGTGCAATGTTTGATTTAACGTTGATAAGTTTTAACCAGGTTAAGCCCAGCATTGCACCGAGTAATCCTGCGATAATAATAGCGACAGCTGTTATTGAACTACTACCCCCGAGTTGCTGTGTTAAAGCAACCCCAATAGGTGTTGTAACCGACTTTAAAGAAAAAGATATAGCTATTTCAGGGGATGAAATGACCAACATAGTTAACATAAAAGACATCAAAATAGCGACAAAAGCACCTAAACCCAAAATCAATAAAATTACTTTCCAGTGGAGCTTAATATGACTTAATTGCTTAAAAAGAGGGTAACCTAAAGCGACTACGGTAAATTCTATTAAGTGGTTAAGCCATTGCATTGCCGAAAAGTATTCGTTGTAAGGAACTTCCCAATAAAGCAACAAAGCAATAATTAAAACAATGCTGAACAAAATAGGGTTTAACCATATCAAGCTCAATTTTTGTTGAATTGAAGCCGTTGAAAAATAAATAACACATGTTAAAACACATAACACTAAGACAGGTAATGTTAAGGCGGGTATTGTTAAAGCTGGCAATGATAAGTTCACTTTAAACAGGCCTTATCATAACTGCCATGTTTAATGAATCGATCTGCTAGCAGTCCAACGATTGTTAATAATAAAAACGTAGTGATAAAAATAATAACAAGAAAGCTTAAACCATAACTTTGTAATAATGAAAAATGAGTCATAATGCCAACACCGGCAGGTACAAAACAAATACCCATATTTTTAATTAACCAAGTGTTCGTTTTTACTAGTTTTTTTTCATTGACTAAAGCCAGCTTTAAAAATAAACAATACAATAACATACCGTATAAACTAGCCGGTAAAACACTAACCAATGCATAAAAGCCTTTGCCTAATAATAGGCAAAGGCTAATAACAAAAAAGCTGTAAAAAACATTTTTCAATGTGCGCTCACTTCACTAATAAACTATAGTAAAACAGGTAAAAGCAGAATACGCCCTAATACAAGACTACGAGTTTTCTTGAACTTGACGTGCAGCTTCCATCACCAATTGCCTAAACCAGACATGGCTAGCATCATGATGAAGTAGAGGGCTCCAAATCATTTTTAATTCCATTTCAGGGACTTCAAACGGTGGCTTTAAAATAATGTAATCGTTGTTTGATTGATACAGTTGTGCAGCTCTAGTAGGCAGTGTGGCTATTAAATTATCTTCAAAAGCTAATTGCATCGCAACATGGTAATTACGGGTGAACACTTTGATTTCGCGTTTTTTCCCAAGTCTTGATAAAGCCTCATCAACCCAACCCAATTTTTGTATATCGTTCGGGTTCATTCCAACACCAACACCAAAACCTGTTTTAGAAACCCAAACATGCTTTGAAGCAAGATAGGAATTCAAATTAAATTTGCTTACCACCGGGTTATTGGCACTTACTAAACATGAGAAGGAGTCTCGCCAAACCGACTTTTGATGAAAAGACTGTGGCAACTCTTCAAAACGGTTAATTGCCATATCAATTTTACCCGCTTCAACATCATGAAAGGTTACATCACTTGGTGTCATCACATCGATGGTAACATTGGGCGCAGCTTTATTGAGTAAGTTTAAAATTTTAGGTAACAGGGTAGAGGCAGCATAATCACTGGCCATAAGGCGGAAAACCCGATTACTATTATTCTCATTAAAGTCTTCTTCGCCTTGTAAAGCTTCTTCAAGTTCTAAAAGCACTTTTCGAATGGTTGGCGCAAGACTTCTGGCTCTTTCAGTTGGCACCATGCCGTCAGAAGTTCGAACTAAAATAGGATCATTAAACAAGGTACGAAGTCGTTTTAATCCATTACTCATTGCAGGTTGCGTAATATTAAGTTGGCTTGCAGCACGAGTTACATTCTTTTCACGCAGTAGCACGTCTAAATAAATAAGTAGGTTGAGATCGACTTTAGATATATTCATCAGGTTTATAGTTCTGTTTAATTAATAATTTAAATATATATACGGTAAATTAACTTTTATTTCAAGCACTGTTATTACGAAATTAATAAAACAATTGTAGATAACATGAAAGCTTGATTTAAAACAAGGTTACTTTAGGTCAGAGTCAATAGAATCAGTGGAGAGGAAGGTATCATTATATAAGAACAAAAAACAAACAGATTTAACTTCTTTGAATTAGCATTGATTTTGTGAATGGCCGTGATAGATGATATATATTTCATGAATTGAAGTTGGGTGATGTATGCTTTTTCCATCTTGTAGTATTTATGAAAACAAACAGGATAACTTTCAAAAGCAATTTGCAAGCATTGTTATTCAGAGCAAACATATTTACCAGATAGTTATCAAATAACTCAAACATACATTTTAAAGATTTGAAGTTGTTGTAAATGTTGTAATAAAAAGAATTTATCAAAAAAACGGAGATTATTATGTCTAATTACCAAAGCGCGATTGAAGCAGTTAAAGCAATTAAAGAGAAAGCTGGAGATTCATGGGATGCTATTAACCCAGAATCTGTAGCTCGCATGAGAGTACAAAATAAATTTAAAACCGGTTTAGACATTGCACAATATACAGCAGATATTATGCGTGCAGATATGGCAGCATACGATGCTGACCATACTAAATACACACAGTCTTTAGGTTGCTGGCATGGTTTTGTTGGCCAACAAAAAATGATTTCTATTAAGAAGCACTTTGGTGGTTCAACAGAGCGTCGTTATTTATACCTTTCTGGTTGGATGGTTGCAGCACTTAGAAGTGAATTTGGCCCATTACCAGACCAATCTATGCATGAAAAAACAAGCGTTGCGTCATTAGTTGAAGAATTATACACATTCTTACGTCAAGCAGATGCACGTGAATTAGGTGGTCTTTTCCGTGAATTAGATAAAGCAGAAACGCAAAGCGAAAGAGATGCGATTCAATATCAAATAGACAACCATGTAACGCACGTTGTACCAATTATTGCAGACATTGATGCTGGTTTTGGTAATGCTGAAGCAACTTACCTTATGGCTAAGCAAATGATTGAAGCGGGTGCTTGTGCACTGCAAATAGAAAACCAAGTAGCTGATGAAAAGCAATGTGGACACCAAGACGGTAAAGTAACGGTTCCTCATGCAGACTTCCACGCTAAAATCCGCGCTTTACGTCATGCCTTCCTTGAATTAGGTATAGACAACGGTATTATCGTTTCTCGTACCGACTCTGAAGGTGCTGGTTTAACCAAAGAAATTGCCGTTGTTAAAGAGCCAGGCGATCAAGGTGATATTTACAACAGCTACTTAGATGTTGAAGAAATTGATGTAAGTGAAATGGCCGAAGGCGATGTATGCTTTAACCGCGACGGTAAACTTGTTCGTCCTAAGCGTTTACCTTCTGGTTTATACCAATTCCGCCCTGGCACAGGTGAAGAGCGTTGTGTTTTCGATAGTATTGAAGCGATTAAAGCGGGTGCTGACTTACTATGGATTGAAACAGCAACACCTAACGTAGCAGATATTACAGGTATGATGAACGAAGTAAGAAAAGTGATTCCTGATGCGAAGCTTGTTTACAACAACAGCCCATCATTTAACTGGACATTAAACTTCCGTCAGCAACAGTATGATGCCATGGTTGAAGAAGGTTTAGATGTTTCAGCTTACGTTCGTGAAGACTTAATGAAAGCTGAATACGATGACACAGAATTATCTGCAAGAGCTGATGATAAAATTAGAAGCTTCCAATCAGATACTTCTCGTGAAGCTGGTATTTTCCATCACTTAATTACGCTACCAACTTACCATACAACGGCGTTGTCGGTAGATAACTTAGCGAAAGAGTACTTCGGCGATGCAGCAATGCTTGGTTATGTAGAAGGCGTACAACGTAAAGAAATTCGTCAAGGTATTGCCTGTGTTAAACATCAAAACATGTCTGGTTCAGATATTGGTGATGATCACAAAGAATACTTCGCTGGTGAAAATGCATTAAAAGCTGGTGGTGCGAAAAACACTTCAAACCAATTCAGCTAATAACTTAATCAC
>JBMYWR010000171.1:0-6830 GCA_049607625.1 Colwellia sp. | reverse complement strand
CTAAATTTGCGCTAGCACCAAATGAAACCAGTTAAATCTTTAGCTTCATGCGAGAAATTTAACTTATTGTTTTTTAATTGACTTTTGCTAATAGGGAGAGGTTGCATTTCAAAAGGTGGGGAATGTTTGATATGTAGTGCACAGATCCCTGCGATCGAGTTCGGAAAGCTCTTTTGATCGAAAGAGTCCAAATCGTATAATTGTGACACTATAAATTTTACTCGGGTGCTTTACCTTTTGCGTATGATATCAATAATTCGATTGTGAACGATTTGAGAAAGAAGCAAAGTGTCATCACCAGTTGTATTAACAAACTGAACAACAACGGTGTCAATATCGGCATAATAGCGGGCACGACTCCAGTAACCCAATACCCAGCCATCGTGCTGATACTCATAAAGCCCTTTATAAATCTCGGCTTCATCTTCGGTAAACAAGGAACCGTCATTGAGCACCCTAATAAATTTCCCTACGGCTTCTGCTGATGCGACCATACCTTGGTCTAGATATTTGAAATCATCTGGATATCCAATGTAATAACCACTCATCATCCTGTCTTGGTTAACCTCATTTACCGACATAAAAGTATCCGCAATACCCAAGGGAAATAACATTTCTTGCTTTATAAATTGCCCGTAGTCGTAACCAAGCATTTTTGTCATGATCTTATGCAACAGTAGGTAATTTGTATTTGAGTAGCTGTAGTCAGTGTCTGGCTTAAAGTCAGCTGGCTTATCAAGAATCAACGCTAAACCATCGATGTTTGATTTGCTCCAGTCAAATCCTTGAACATCAGTAAAATTCGGAATGCCACTTCGGTGTTGAATCATCATGCGAAGTGTAATTTTGTCGGCGTATTGGATACGTTCGCTTAACTCTGGCATATAGTCAACAAGCGTTTTTTCCAATGACAGCGTTTTGTTAGCTACAAGTTTTACTATTGCCGACGCATCATAAAGCTTTGCAATACTTGCTATTTTAAACAATGCTTGGGGGTCAGCAGGCGTTTTAGCATCGCGATTGTGATAACCTTCGGCATAGTATTCAGGCGGCTCGCCGTTTCTATCAACGTATACGATAATTCCATCTAATCGTTCGTCTACAGCATTCGCTAGCTCTTGCTCTATCGTATCTGGTGTCGATTTTAGGTAATAGAGCCCGAATTCCCAAGGCGCGAACACATAAATGCTAATTGTGGTTAAAATGGCGGCAGTGATAATACGTATAGCCGCTAGCTTAAATTTTTTCACCTTAGAGCTCCTTAGCTTTAGTGGCTATGATGATCATATCTGTTACGGTGCTGGTTTACATGCCTTAATAGAGTAGACTAGAGGGACCCATACTCCACTATGGTTAAGTGAAAACTTTCCTTTTTCTAGCTCTTCCATATTTTCAAAACAGTTATAAGGGCTATATGGATATTCGTTAAACTGCTCAATAATCAAGCCTGCATTAATGAGTGCATTTATGACTTCGGTTAACGGATGTGGCCAGGTAATTACAGTTAATTTATCACCATCATCATTTTCGGTATAAGTATTCTCTTCTTCAACATCGGGGATTGCATTTGGAAAGTAAGAATAACCAGAGATAACATCAAAAAAAGGATGAAACTCAACAATATAAAATACCCCTCCCGATTTTAGGCTGTTCGCTATTAAACTGGCCCATTTGTCTAAATCAGGTAACCAACAAATTACACCGTATGAAGTAAATACAATATCGAATTGTGAATTGTTTCTATGAGAAAATTCATAGAGATCTGCGCAAATGAATTGTGCGTCTAATCCAGTTTGTTCTGCCAACTTACGTGCACTATTTATCGCTTTTGAAGAAAAATCGACACCTGTTACTTTTGCCCCTAGTTGAGCCCAAGACAATGAATCTAAACCAAAATGACACTGTAAATGCAGCAAAGACTTGCCAGCGACACTTCCAACTTCATTGAGTTCTATTTCATTAAGTGAAGTTTTACCTTGAATGAAGCCCTCTACATCATAAAACTTAGATTTGAGATGAATTTCCGCTCTTCTGTTCCATGTATCCTTATTAACTTCAATATAATCCAAGTGTTTCCTCCTGCTTTTAAATCCGATATAAAAGTTGCTTCTTCAGAAAAATGCATAGCCATTTACGTCTGCATGATTTAGCTAGTCCAGCCACAACCTATATATTATTAGTTCTAAATATGAAACTAACACACAAATTCCATTCTAATTGGAACTTATTAACTGGCTAAATCTTATTTTGCAAAGTTACTTAATGCCGTACTTACTCATGATTTTGTCAACATCTCCATTTACATTGTATTTAGTCATTTCTTGTTCAAAAAATTTTATCAACGACATGACTTTTAGCGACTTTTCAAGCGAAGGTGTAAACGCAATATAGATATTACTTTTATTTAAACAACCGGCCTCACGAATTTGGTTATCCAGATTGGTTTGCTTTAATTCAAACAAGGTGGTGTTTCTCGTAAATAAAAAAGTATCAATACGACCTTTGAGCAGCATCATTGCACTTTGGTAAACATATCTATCGAGGTAAGGTAAATATTGAAATTGTTTTTCATTTGAGGCTTGAAATTTATTCAATTCTTTCAAAGACGTATCTTGAGCTACACCTATCGACAGCAAAGATAATGATTTAGGTCCTTTATAAAGCCAGTTACTCGTATTGGAGACAAAGAAACACATTTGCTGTTTACCAATAGGTATACTCGGGTAAATTAAAGTTGGTGCCTCATCTTTTGCGGGTGCTAACAGTGCATCATATTTCCCTTCATCAACCATTTTAATTGCACGTGACCATGGCATGCTATGAATTTCTAATTGATATTTTTCACTAGCATATATGAGTTCTACGATATCTTGCACGTAGCCCTTATTGACCTCTTTAGGACAGATCTGAGGGCACCAGTCTATCGAAGCAATACTCAACTTTACAATTTCTGTATTTTTTGCCGAATTAGCTAATGGAGGCTGTAGACAAAAAAACAATAGGATGAAAGGAATAAACTTAAACTTCCATTTACTTGTTATTATTTTCATAACTGGCCTCTAATCCTTAATCCAACAAAGTTACCTTTCTAACCTAATGCCCAGCTAATAAATAGTTGGTATATTTAGTGTAAGATTCAGTTTGTTCTAATTTCAATTTGTAGTCCTTGGCTGTATGAATAAACCGTTCATCAAGTATTACCCAGATAAAAAATATTATTTTGCTCTCAGCCTAGTACATTAGAGCGCGTCATAGACATAACTAGCAGAGCAAGACTTATTAACTAATGATTCGCAGTGCTAAAATAATTCTCACAATGTTTTTGAATTAATTTTAATTAGTTTGAATCTCATTTTAATTACCCAGTAAATCGTTGTAAGTACAACCAGAATAACTGGCAGTAATAGAAGCTCTATTCGTTGTATAAACTCAGGTAAGTGCTTGGCTTGGCCAAGAAAGAATGCTGCTGTCGACATTAACAAGGGGAAAAACATGCGCCATAAATGTCTAACTAATCTGCTATTTCCACTTAATCCACCACGTTGTAGATAACGACAATCACCGATGCAGCATAAAGCCATGACACTGCCGAAAACGATATAAGCTTCAATGCCAAAGCCGCCTAGCTCTTTGCTCTCTATCTGGGTGATTAAATAAGAATACCAACCAAATCCAATCGTAATCAGAATGACAAACATAAACAGCAGCTTATCCAATGCATTGGTTTGCTTAGGTGGTTGCAAAATCGTGTTTATTGAAGACAACACTAAGTAGCAAAGTACTAAACCATTGAGCATCGAAAGCGGTATTTCTTTTATAATCGCTATATATGTACCAGTAAGCCCAAGTGCTAACATTGCTACGACATAAATTCGACCTAAGTACTTATGTGTCACCTGTCCTTTTTTGGCAACAATCACTGAGTACCCAGCTAACAGAGCGATTGCACCCGCACATATATGAAACACTAAAAAAAACGATAAAAACATGGGGAGATTCCTCTAGTATTAACTGGCTTTTTCAAGCTGTTTATCAACTAAATGTGAGTCACATTTAAACCCTGCCACTAAAAGATAAATTGGCACAATAAGTTGAGTTAGAGCAATAGGTGCTTGAATCAACGTTGGAATGGATAATTCAAAAAAGGTATGACCAACTGCAATCAACTGAAGTGTTACGGAGAAAACCGCGAAACTGGCAAGGTAAGTTGGCAACAGTTTTTCTCTTAAAACCAAGCCATAGAAAAACAACAAGCTTAAACTTGATATAAATATTGAAAAAAAGTGCGCCTCGTTTCTTCCTGTCGCCAGTAGCTTTTTCAGTGGTTCGAATGTCTCACTACTTGACCCCGCATCTAAATAACCACCTGTTAAAAAAACTACGTATTCAGACAGTTTTGCATATTCAACTGTAGAAAGTGCTACTCCTACTGCTGCCAAGGCAATAAGAGTAATAAACATGCCGCTTTGTCTACTCACTCTGTCTTTTGGCAACAGCAAACCAAATACTAAATTAAGTGAACTAATAATAAGCGCCACAAGGGTTGCACTTCCTAGTATATAGATGAGTTCTTGAGTACCTACTGAGCCGTCATATCTTAAAATAGGTTTTAAGAAATAGAAATTTAAAACTATTCCCAAGATCATTTGCACAAGCATCAAACATGCTAATAATCTCGCGATGGATTTGTTACTGTTATTAAGTAGTGACATAAAATGCTCCCTTGTTGGTAATTAGGAGCTATCATAACCACTTCCACTAATGGCTTGGGTAACATAGTGTAACAATTGCAATAAAAGGTTTGTGTTTGACTCTCTCATGAAAGAATATGTCGTAAACAATACACAAGTAGCTACTATGACAAAGATATTAATAATTGATGATGATGAAGAGTTAACGGAAAGTTTAGCTGCTTTCTTCAACAATCATCAATGTGAGCTCGTCGTAGCCAATGATCCGCTTTTAGCGATGACTCTAATAGAAAAAGAAGCACCACTATTACTGCTGTTGGATGTAATGATGCCAAAAATAGATGGCTTTACTTTATGTGAACAGATCCGAAAAAAATACACCTTACCTATCATTATGTTAACTGCGAGAGGTAAGTTAGAAGATAAAGTACATGGCTTCGAAATTGGTGTTGATGATTACTTACCCAAGCCTTTTGAACCATTAGAGCTGTTAGCCAGAGTACAAGCCTTACTTCGACGAACAAGGAGTAAAAAGGAAGAAATCGAAATACAAGAACACATTCAGTTTGCTAGCCTTGATATTTTTCCCGCACAGCAATTAGTTAAAGTGAACGGTGAAGAGATCAACTTGTCCGGCATGGAGTTTCACTTGCTTTATACGCTGGCGACCAATCCTGGCAAGGTTTATAACCGAGAACAAATTACGGGTGCCTTAAAAGGCGTAGAGGTTGACTTGTATGGTCGCGCTGTCGATATATTGCTCAGTCGACTAAGACAAAAACTGAATGATTCTGCCGCAGATCCTATGTTCATAAAAACCATCAGAGGCATTGGTTACACATTTATTGGAAAGCCGTTGTGAAACTCCCAAACTTGAACTTATACACGCGCTTCTTTTTGCTTTTTTCCATCACTACACTGCTACTAATTGTTCTGATTGTACTGGGGAGTTTTTCCATGTCTGAACAAAAGGCACAGGAAATTGTTTTAGATAGACATGAAGCGCTGCATGAAATGATGGCTAAATTAGTTGCAGGGGCAATCGATATTGATCATTTAAAGACAGAAGCTAAAAAGAATCGTGTCGCGATACAAATTACCAGAGGTGAAAAAATTTGGTTAACCGGAGGTCCGCTACCAACACCGGAAAAGCTAATGAATAATGCAACACCTCTTGGCAATTTGTTTTTTACAAAAGTAGACTCAAAATACTTTATATTTACCACTTCAAACAACACAACCATCGCGGTCACCTCGCAAATAGCTAACCTTATCGTTTACCCAAATTGGCTGGTATTTTGGCCCTGGTTTGGTGTGCTATTGGTATTGTTTGTTAATTATAAGCTGTTGAATAAGCAGTTAAATCCAATCCAAAGAGCCATAGACAGCGCCACCCAAATTAGCCAAGGCAATCTCAAACACCGCATTCAAACTCATCCTGCCAATGACTTGGGAAAACTTACCAACGGTTTAAATATTATGGCTGAAAATTTAGAAGAACTTTTTGCTTCAAAGAATGAATTATTGCTGTCAGTTAGCCATGAATTAAGATCTCCCATGGCAAGAATGAAGGTGTTGCTGGCACTTTTAAACAACGACCAAACTGTGTCTAAGCTTAATAACGAAATAAACAAAATGGATTTGATTGTTGAGCAACTACTAGAAAGTGAACGGCTGCGAGATTCACACAAACTATTAAATTTAGAGCCATATTACTTTCCCAATGTGATAGCAGACATCATTAATAGTTTTGATGGCATAGACAACTTAACACTAGAAGGCTCAATTCCAGAGATAGTCATTGATATTGATTTAGGCCGCTTTAAGTTTTTAGTGCGCAATTTAATTGAAAATGCGCTAACCCATTCCACCGACTCAAGCCCTGTACTTATTGCATGCAAAAAGCGTTCAAATCAACTAACAATCTCGGTAAGAGATTTTGGTTCAGGAATGGATGAACAGTTTTTGCCTAAGGTGTTTGAGCCCTTTTCTCAAGCAGAAAACGTAAACAACCGCAGCAATAAAGGTGTTGGTTTAGGGTTATTTTTATGCAAGCGTATCGCATTAGCTCATGGCGGCGATTTATCAGTAAAAAGTGAGCTTGGCAAAGGTAGTACGTTTATTTTTAAGTTACCAATC